>DATCNF010000036.1:0-4206 GCA_036565325.1 Candidatus Dormiibacterota bacterium
CTGCGCCTGGCGGGGGCTGCCCTCGCCGTTGTCGGCGCCAGCGCGGCCGGGCTGGTGCCGCTGGAGGCCGCGGCGGCGACCGTGTACTGGGGCACCGATACCAACACCCCGGCGGCCGGCAGCGGGCTGCCCCAGCAGCTCTACCTCGGACACCTGGGCGGCCAGACCACCTCCGACTGCGCCAACTTCAACGTCGCCGCGGCCCGCGCCGCCGGCAACGACCGCACCTACATGTACTGGGACCTGGGCGGTGCGGGCGGCCGCACCCACACCCAGGCCTACGCCTACGGCCGCGCCCAGGCGCGCGCGGCGATCGCCGCCTGGCACCACGGCTGCAACTCCCAGTACGTGAGCGGGCTGGCGGTCTTCGCCGACCTCGAGTCCGGCGACCCGGGCTGGGCGGGCGACCAGGGAGCCAACCGGCGCGTGGTCGATGGCTGGCTGGACTACTTCCACACCTACAGCCCGGGCCTTTCGGCCCGCCTTCGCCCCGGCATCTACGTCAGCCCCGGCTTCTGGGACCAGCAGCTGGGCAGCTCGTTCCGAGCCAGCCGGCACTTCGTGCTCTGGATCTGGGGCTGCCAGACCTGTACCAAGAGCAAGGCGCAGGTGCCGGGTGCGATCGGCCGCATCGAGCGCAACGTGCTCGGGGGCAGCCACGTCGCGCTCTGGCAGTGGCACATCGGCGACTGCGGGGGTGGGGACTACGACGCGACCACGCAGACGCCGGACAACCTCCACGCCGTGCCCGCGGCGAGCACGTACGTCTGCACCGGTTGCGGGGCCGGCTCCCCGTGCCCGTGATGGGCTAGGGAGCTATGCGCCTCCGGCGTGGCGCGCTCACGAGCTTGATCAGCGCCACGATGCCCGACCCCAGGAGCAGGTAGATCGCCATCGCCACCAAGGACGAGGCCTCGAACACATGGAAGCCCGTGGCGGTGTCCTGGAAGATGCCCCTGAAGGGCGACACCAGCGGGGCGGTCACCCCGTACAGGAAGGACACGAACTCGGCCTGGGGCGAGGCGCCCAGCATCTTGAGGATGAACCTGATCGCGATCAGGGTGACGATCACCGCGACCACGAACCAGGTGGCCTGGACGGCGCGATAGTTGTAGGGCTCGACCACCACGGGGTCGGCCGGGGTCAGTGGCCGCACCGGCGCGCCGTCCACATACCGCTCCTCGCGCACCACCTCGGACTTGCCGTCCACGGGGTCCTCGCGGCGCTCGTAGCGCTCATACCTGCCTTCGGGTCGGTCATACATAGCGACAGCAAGGCTATCACATTTGGTGAAGCCGGTACACCCCGTCCCAGTGGCGGCCCCGACGGATGACCCGGGTTGTCGGCCGTGCGAAGGCGCGCTTAGGGACGGATAACCCGGGTTATCCGGGGTGGGGCGTGGCGGCGCGCTAGGTCGCGTGCGTCGCCGACTTCTGGATCTCGGCCAGGGCCACGGCGGCGGCGATGTGGGAGAGGTGGGTGAGGCCCTGGGGGAAGTTGCCGAGCATGATCCCCTCGCTGGGGCTGAACTCCTCGGCGAAGAGCCCGAGGTCGTTGGAGGTCCCGGCAGCTCGATCGAAGACCTCGCGGGCCGCCTCCAGGCGGCCCAGCCGGGCGAGCGCCTCCGCCAGCCAGAAGGTCGCGGGCAGGAAGGTCCCCTCGGTGCCGGGCAGGCCATCGTCGGTCTGGTCCCGCCGGTAGCGGAGGAGCAGGCCGCCGACCATCAGCCTGGCCTGCACGGCCTCCACGGTCGCCACCATGCGAGGGTCGTGCCACTCGATGAACCCGGCAGTGGGGAGCAGCAGCAGCGCGGCGTCCATCTGCTTGCTGCCGAAGCTCTGGGTGAAGACGCCCCGGCGGTGGTCGAAGCCCTTGTCCTCTACCGCCTCGCGGATCTCGCGCGCCACCTTGCGCCAGCGCCGGACCGGGGCCTGGCGCAGGCACTCCTCGGCGAGCTTCAGCCCGCGGTCGAGCGCGACCCAGCACATCGCCTTCGAGTAGACGAAGTGGCGCGGCCGGCCGCGCATCTCCCAGAGGCCGTGGTCGGGCTCGCTCCAGCGCTCGCAGGCGGCCTCCACGAGCTCGACCAGGAAGCGCCAGTAGTCGTCGTCGGGCGATTGGCCGCGCCGGTGCCAGCGCCAGCTCAGCTGCACCAGCTCGCCGTAGGCGTCGAGCTGGAGCTGGGTGGAGGCCGCATTGCCGACGCGGACCGGGGCGGAAGCGCGGTAGCCCTCGAGCGAGGAGAGCTCGATCTCGGTCAGCCGGCGCTCGCCGCCGAGGCCGTACATGATCTGGAGGTCGTGCGCGGAGCCGGCCGCGCTGCGCTGGATGAAGCGCCGGAAGCCGTCCGCCTCGCGGTCGGCGCCGATGTCGGCCAGCGAGCGCACGCTGAAGGCCGAGTCGCGGATCCAGCTGAAGCGGTAGTCCCAGTTGCGGACGCCGCCCAGCCGCTCCGGCAGGGAGGTTGTGGGGGCGGCCGCAATCGCGCCGGTAGGCGCGTTGACAAGCGCCCGGAGCACCAGCGCCGAGCGCTTGACGCTGGGCGCGTCGGGGCCGTCCAGCCGGGCGCGCGCCGCCCACCGGCGCCACCATTCCAGCGTTTCCTGGAGCCGGGCGTCGCTCATGTCGGCGCTGCACGGCTCCGGCTCCCCGGCATCCAGCAGCTCGGGCGCCAGGTGCTCCAGCGAGATCCGGATCCGCTCCTCGGCGCGGACCGTGAACTCGAAGGTCAGGTCGTGATGGTCGCCGTGGTCGAGGCCGCAGTCGGCCGAGATCAGCAGGCCGTGGCTGCCGCCGATCGCGGCCGACACGTTGACGCCGCGGCGGTGGATCCAGGGCCGCACCTCCCCGTAGTCGAAGCGGGGCTGGATGTGGCCTCGGAACTCGACCTTGCCGCGCACGCCCTCCACGATCCGCAGCAGCTGCCGGTAGGGCTGCTTGCGGCCGCCCTGGCGCATCGTGAAGCAGTCGATGACCTTGGCCTCGCCGCCGCCCGCGGTGAAGGTCGTCTCCAGGACCATGGTCTCGTCGATGTAGGCCCGGGAGCTCGAGTAGCCCTCGCCCACCGGCTCCACCAGGCAGAAGCCGCCCCGGTCCCAGTCCAGGAGGCGTCCGAACATGCTCGGCTGGTCGATCCGCGGCATGCAGCACCAGTCGATGGAGGCGGCGCGGCTGACCAGGGCGCCCGAGTGGCAGTCGCTGATGTAGGCGTAGTCGGCGATCGGCGGGTAGCGGGCCAGGGATTGGCCGACCGGTTGACCGTCGTGGCGAGCCATATCCCGGTTTGAGCCTACAAGCGGGCGAGGATGCGCGCCACGCTCCGCGGCCGTTCGTCGCGCATCAGCTGCTCCAACGTGAGTGGCAGGCGCAGTGACCAGTTGGGGTGTTCGTCGACGGTCCCGGGCCGGTTGGGGCGCTCGATCATCCCGGTGACGTCCTCCAGCGTCGCCGCCAGCAGCCGGCAGGGGGCGGCGGCGAGGGCTTGATAGGCCGCGCGCAGGACATCGGTGTCGGCGCCCGACAGCCGCTGCAGCCGCTCCCGGACCTCGGGCAGGGGATCGGCGCCCGACCAGACGCCGCCGACCGTCGGCAGGTCGTGCGTGGTGAGCGCGGCCAGCGCCTGCTCGGGATAGTGGGCCGGGTCGCCGCGCTCGAACCAGAGCAGCTTGTAGGAGAGGACGCGCCGCCGCCGGAGCTCGTCGCGCACCTCGTCCTCGACGGTCCCCAGGTCCTCGCCGACCACGTAGGCGCCCGCGCGCCGGCTCTCCAGGGCCAGGATGTCGAGCAGCTCCGCGGCCGGGTAACGGACGTAGGCGCCGTCCGCGGGGCCCTGCCCGGCGGCGATCCAGTAGAGCCGGAAGAGGCCCATCACGTGGTCGACGCGGATGCCCGCGGCATGGCGGAAGGCGGCCCGCAGGGTCTGCACGAAGGGCTCGTAGCCCGCCGCCCGCAGCCGCCAGGGGTCGAAGGGCGGCAGGCCCCAGTCCTGGCCCTCGGCGTTGAAGGGGTCGGGCGGCGCACCCACCGAGACCCCGGCCGCCAGCTGGCCCTGCCAGGCCCAGGCGTCGGCCCCGTCGGGGTGGACGCCGATCGCCAGGTCGTTGATCACCAGGGACGGCCGCCCCGCCGCCTCGCGCAGCTGGCGGTCGAGCTCCATCTGCAGCCATTCGTGGAATGCGACCCGGACGGCCTGGCCGCGCCCGAACC
>DATCNF010000037.1:0-2093 GCA_036565325.1 Candidatus Dormiibacterota bacterium
GCCCCCGACTCCAGGAACTGGCGCACATCCCGCTTGGTCACCCGGCCGCCGATCCCGGTGCCCGAAACCTGGCCGAGGTCGACTCCCTTCTCGTCCGCCAGCATCGTCACCGCCGGTGAGTAGCGATGCTCGCCAGTCCCCCTCCCCTCCGGGGACGGGCCAGGGGTGGGGGCGGGAGCGGGTTTGGGCTCGAGCGCCGGCTTGGATGCGGCCTTCGGTTCCGCTTTGGGTTCCGGCTCCGGCACCGGCACCGGCTCGGCCTTGGCCTTGGGCTTGGCCCCTTCCTTGGCCCCACCCCGGCCCTCCCAGCTGGGCGGGGAGGGGGAGTCGCCGTCCACCTCGACCACGGCGATCTCGGCGCCCGCCTGGACGGTCTCGCCCTCCTTGGCGATGATCTCCTTGAGCACGCCGGTCACCGGCGCCGGGACCTCGGCGCTGACCTTGTCGGTGTCGACCTCCAGCATGGGCTCGAACTCGACCACCTTGTCGCCGGGCTTCACCAGCCACTTGGCGATCGTCCCTTCGTGGACGGATTCCCCCAGCTGCGGCATGGTGACGCGCGTCATCCCCATCTAGAACTCAGCCAGCTCCTTCAATCCACGGTAGATCTTCTCGGGGTCGGGCATGAAGAAGTTCTCCATGGGCTTGGCGTAGGGCATGGCCGGCACGTCGAGCCCGCCGATCCGCTTGACCGGCCCGTCCAGCCAGCGCCAGGCCTCGTCCGCGATCAGCGCCGCCACCTCGGACCCCACCGAGACCGAGAAGTTGTCCTCGTAGACGACCAGGCACTTGCCGGTCTTCTTGGCCGAGGCCAGGATCGTCTCCTTGTCCAGCGGGTAGACCGTGCGCAGGTCGACCAGCTCGCAGCTCCAGCCCTCCTGCTCCAGCCGGGTGATCGCCTCGGTCGCGTAGTGGACCATCAGGCCGTAGGCGAAGACGGAGATGTCCTCGCCCGCCTTGACGATGCGGGCCTTCTCGAGCGGGATCAGGTACTCGCCCTTGGGCACCGCCTCCTTGAAGCTGCGGTAGAGCCGCTTGTGCTCGAAGAAGAGCACCGGGTCGGGGTCGCGCATGGCGGCCAGGAGCAGGCCCTTGGCCTCGATCGGCCCCGAGGGGATGACGATCTTGAGGCCGGGGGTCGCGAAGCGCGCCTCGATCGATTGGGAGTGGTAGAGGGCGCCGTTGGCGTGGCCGCCCATGGGTGCTCTCACCACCATGGGCACGCCCCAGCCGCCGCCGCTCCGGTAGCGGAACTTGGCGATCTCGTTGGTGATCTGGTTGAACGCCATGTGCGCGAAGTCGGTGAACTGCATCTCGGCCACCGGCCGCTTGCCGGCCAGGGCCAGGCCCAGCGCAACCCCGGCGATCGACGACTCGGCGATCGGGGTGTCGATGACGCGGTCCTCGCCGAAGCGCTTCCAGAGCCCGTCGGTGACCAGGAAGACGCCCCCCTTGGGCCCCACGTCCTCGCCCAGCACCATCACGCGCTCGTCGCGCTCCATCTCGTCGGTCAGGCACTCGCGCAGCGCCTGCACCATGTTCATCTCCTCCGTCTCGCCTGAGGCCTCGATGGCCGCCGGCTGACCGTTGGGCGCGTACACGTCGGTCAGCGCCTCCTCGGGCTCGGCGTCGGGTGAGTCGAGGGCCTCGCGGGTGGCCTGGTTCACGATCTCCTTGACCTCTTCCTCGAACGCCTCGAGATCCTTCGCGGAAAGGATCTCCTCCTCCAGCAGGCGCTTCTTGAAGCGCTCCAGGCAGTCGTTCTGGGCCAGCTGGTCGAGCTCCTCCTGGGAGCGGTAACGGCGCTGGTCGTCCTCCGAGGAGTGGGCGCCCAGGCGGTCCACCAGGCACTCGATCAGGGTCGGCCCTTCACCCGCCCGCGCCCGCGCCACGGCGGTCTTGGCGACGTGGTAGGCGGTGACCGGGTCGCGGCCGTCCAGGGTCACACCTGGGAAGCCGTAGCCGGCCGCGCGCTGAGCGCCGTGCTCGATCGCGTACTCCTTGCTGTAGGGCGTCGAGATCGCGAACCCGTTGTTCTGCATCACGAAGATCTCGGGCAGCTTGTAGATGGCGGCGAAGTTGAACGCCTCGTG
>DATCNF010000038.1:0-1898 GCA_036565325.1 Candidatus Dormiibacterota bacterium
ACCTGGGGCGGCAGCGGCTGCTGGACGAGGACCCCGCTCAGGTCGGGATCGGCATTCAGCGAGCGCACCAGCTCCAGCACTTCCGCGGTGGTCGCGGTGTCGGGCAGGCGGTGGTCGGAGGAGGCGATGCCGACCCGCTCGGCGTCCTGGCGTTTGCCGCGGACGTAGGTTTCCGATGCCGGGTTGTGCCCGACCAGGACCACGGCCAGGTGGGGCCGGCCGCGGCCGGACTCCAGGCGCTCGCGGACGCGCGCCGCGACTTCGTCCAGCACCTGGTCGGCGACCTCGCGGCCCTGGATGACGGTGGCTGTCATTCGGGGTCCCCGCAAAATCGCAGATTTTGTGGGGTGATCATTCGATGCCCAGCTCTTTGCGCGCCGCCGCCTCCGCCGAGCGCGCCACCAGGCGCACGTCGGCGCCGGCGTCGTGGGCGAGCTTGCGCACGTCCTCGTATTCGGCGGTCACGTCGATCGGCCGGCCGGCGTTCTCCTTGACCTTGACGCGGGCCTGGCCCCAGCGCGTCATAACAGTCATGACGCGCCGTCCCGAAATGACGCGCTCGACCTGGCTGATGCGCAGGCCCAGCGTGGTGCTGCGGTCCAGCAGCGCGGCCGCCATCTCGTACTGGCGGTCCGGTTCGCAGATCAGGGTCAGCGCGTGGCCCGGGCGTCCCTTCTTCATCAGGATCGGGGTCACGCTGACGTCGAGCGCGCCCGACGCCATCAGGTCCTCCAGGAGCGCGGCCACCAGCACCGGCGACATGTCGTCGAGGTTGGTCTCCAGCACCGCCACGGTGGCGGCCTCCCGGACCCGCTGGCCGAGCCAGACCGCCAGCACGTTGCCAGGGTCCTCACGCCCGCCGATCCCATAGCCGACCCGGTCGATGCGCATGGCGGGGCGCTCGAACTGCGCGCCCGCCGCCAGCAGGGCCGCGCCGGTCGGCGTCACCAGCTCGACCTCGCGCGTATCCGGCTGCAGGATGGCACCGGTCCCCTCCAGCACGCGCAGGGAGGCCGGGGGCGGCAGGGGCATGTCGCCGGCCAGGCCGTGGGGCGCGGGCAGGGGGCTGGCGTAGACCGCCTCCACCTCGAGCGACTCGAGCAGCCAGAAGGCGCCCACCAGGTCGACCAGCGTGTCGGCGCCGCCCAGCTCGTGCAGGTGCAGCTCGTCGACCGAGCGGCCGTGGATGCGCGACTCGGCCACGCCCAGGCGGCGGACCGCGTCCGCGGCCAGCTCGCGCACCCGCTCGGGCAGCTCCGCCCTCTCGATCGCGGCGACCAGGTCGGGCACCGTCCGCGAGGCGCCCTCCTGGACCTCCACCAGGACGCGGGTGCCGCCCACGTGGCCGCGCTCCTCCTGGCGGGCCTTGACCGTGACCTCGGACTCCAGGCCCAGCGCCTTGACCGCCCGCTCCACCACCGAGAGCTCGCCTCCGGCGTCGATCAGCGCGCCCAGCGCCATGTCCCCGGAGATCCCGCTGAAGCAGTCGAAGTAGGCGATCGTCATCGGCGGGCCCTGGTCAGCTCCACGCCGAAGGCGCGGAACTCGCCTTCGAGAGGCGGCCGCTTGCGGACCCGGACGGTGGCGCGGTCGACCCGCGGCAGCTGCAGCAGCCGTCCCGCGATGCGTTCGGCCACCGCCTCCAGGAGATGGCAGGGTTCCCCTTCCACCACCTCCCGCACCAGCTCGTAGGCCCGGGCGTAGTTGACCGTGTCCTCGAGGCGGTCGCTGACCCCGGCGGCGCTGAGGTCGCCCTCCAGCTCGACGTCGACCGTGAAGCGGGCGCCCAGCTCGCGCTCGGCGGGGAACACGCCGTGGCGGCCGAAGAACGCCATGCCTTCCATGAGGATCCGATCCACGCTGGAAAGCCTAGCGGTCCCTAACCCCCACCCCTACCC
>DATCNF010000039.1:0-3493 GCA_036565325.1 Candidatus Dormiibacterota bacterium
GGTCGTCGTCGTCGGGGCGGGCCAGGCCGGCCTGGCGGTCAGCCACGAGCTGACCGGGTTCGGGATCGACCACATCGTCCTCGAGCGCAGCCGAGTCGGGCAATCCTGGCGCAGCCGCTGGGACAGCTTCTGCTTCGTGACGCCCAACTGGACGCGGCGCCTGCCGGGCTTCCCCTACACGGGGGACCAGCCAGAGGGCTTCGACCGCCGTGACGAGATCGTGAGCTACCTGGAGCGCTACGCGGAGTCTTTCACCGCACCGGTGCGCGAGGGCGTCGCCGTCTCCGCCGTGGAACCGAGCGGCGGCGGTTTCAGCCTCCGGACCTCTGACGGCGAGCTCCGGACCTCAACCCTCGTGCTCGCCACCGGCGCCTACCAGCGCCCGCACCGGCCGGCCGCCGCCACCGGGTTCCCGAGCCGCCTCTTGCTGATGGACGCCGAGGGCTACACCAACCCCGGCGCACTGCCGCCGGGACCGGTCCTCGTGGTCGGCAGCGGGCAGACTGGCTGCCAGCTTGCGGAGGAGCTGCGGGAAGCCGGCCGCGAGGTGTTCCTGGCCTGCGGCAAGGCTCCCTGGGGCCCACGCCGGCTCGAGGGGCGCGACCTGGTGACCTGGCTCAACGAAACGACCTGGTTCGAGACGCCGCTCAGCGCGCTGCCCTCACCGGGAGCCCGCCTGCTCGCCAACATCCAGTTCTCGGGCCGCGACGGCGGTCACGACCTCAACTACCGGGTGCTGCAAGCGATCGGGGTCCAGCTCCTGGGGCACCTGACCGGCGTCTCGGGGGAGCGCGCGCAGTTTGCGGACGACCTCGCCGAGTCCGTCGCGTTCGGCGACGCCCGCTATGCGGACCTCCGCAAGCTGCTCCAGGATCAGCTCCCCGCCAGGGGCCTGCCGGTGCCCGACCTGACGGAGCCACCTCCCTTTCGCGCCGACCCGCCCTCGGAGGTCTCGCTGCGGGGCATGGGCGCGGTCATCTTCACCTCCGGCTTCCGGCCGGACTATGCGAAGTGGGTCCGCCTGCCGGCCTTCGACGACCTCGGCTTCCCGATCACCCGGGACGGTGCCAGCACGCTGGTGCCAGGCCTCTACTTCGTCGGGGTCCACTTCCTGCGCACCCGCAAGTCCTCGCTGATGTTCGGCGTCGGGGACGACGCCGCGATCGTGGCGCGCGACATCGCGGCGCGTTTGGGAGCGGTTAGCGGCCCTTGTACTTCGGCGGGCGCTTCTCGTTGAAGGCGGCGATCCCCTCCTCGGCGTCCTCGCTCACGAAGATGCGGGCGATCGCCTCGCGCTCGATCGCCAGCCCCAGGTCGAGGGGCGCGGTGAAGCCGGCCACGGCGGCGACCTTGGCCCGCCCGATGGCCTCGGTCGGCCCCTCGGCGAGCTTGGCCGTGTACTCGAGCGCCCCGGCCCGGCAGGCCGCACCGTCGTCGAACAGGCGGTCGACCAGCCGGTAGGACTCGGCCTCCTCGGGGCCGAAGGTGGTCCCACTGGCGATCAGGTCGATCCCCCGCGACAAACCGACGATCCGGGGCAGGCGCTGGGTGCCGCCGTTGCCGGGGAAGAGGCCGAGGTTGGTCTCCGTCAGCCCCAGCTTGTAGGAACCGCGCGCCGCGAAGCGCAGGTCGCACGCCAGCGCCAGCTCGAGGCCGCCGCCGAGGGCGTGGCCGGCGATCGCGGCCACCACGATCATGGGCGTGTTCTCCAGCTTCCGGAAGACCTCGTGGCCGAGGACCGTGGTCGCGGCCCGGCGCCGCGCCGACCCCGCCTGGAAAGCCTTGAGGTCCGCCCCCGCGCAGAAGAACTTCTCCGAGGCGCTGGCCACCACCAGGGCGCGCACCTCCTCGTCGACCCGGGCATCGTCGATGGCGGCGCCCAGCTCGCGCAGGAAGTCGTAGTCGTAGCTGTTGGCAGGCGGCCGGTCGAGGACGATGACTCCGACCGCGCCTTCTCTCTCCAGCCTCACCGCCATGCCGCCACCTCCAGTTGCTGTCGCCGCGAACGGATCATTATTCGGATATGGCCACCATGATCATCGAAGGGGAGCGCGCCCAGGCCGCTTCCGGAGACACGTACGAAGTCAAGAACCCGGCCACCGGCGAAGTGGTCGACCGGGTTCCGTCCGGCGGCGAAGAGGACGTCGACCGCGCGGCCAAGGCCGCGCAAAAAGCGCAGCTGGGCTGGTCGAAGCTGTCCCCCGCGGAGCGCGCCAAGATCCTGCACAAGGCGGCCGCGCACATGCTGGGCAAGGTCGATGAGATCGCGCCCCTCCTGACCGCCGAGCAGGGCAAGACGATCCTCGAATCGAAGATCGAGGCCCAGCGCTTCGGCGAGAACATCGCCTGGTTCGCCGACCTGGCCGACAAGATCCACGGCGAGTACGTGGTCCTGCCCGACACCCGCACCTACGGCCTGGTGCTCAGGAACCCGATCGGCGTCACCGGCGCCATCGTGCCCTGGAACTTCCCGCTGACCCTGGCCGCCAACAAGGTGGCGCCTTCGATCGCGGCCGGCAACTGCGTGGTCCTCAAGCCCTCCAGCACGACGCCCCTGGCAACGCTCAAGTGCATCGAGGCGCTCATCGAGGGCGGCCTGCCTGAGGGCGTGGTCAACGTGGTGCTGGGGCAGGGCACTGGCAACGCCATCGTCACCCACCCCGCGATCCGGAAGGTCGCGCTCACCGGGTCAACGCCGACCGGCAAGAAGGTGATGGCGGCCGCCGCCCCCTTCCTCAAGAAGGTGGTGCTGGAGCTGGGCGGCAGCGATCCCTGCATCGTGCTGGCGGACGCCGACCTCGACGAGGCGGCCAAGGCGATCTCGATCGGCCGCTTCTTCAACTGCGGCCAGGCCTGCCTGGCGATCAAGCGCCTCTACGTTCAGGAGAGCGTCCTGGAGCCCTTGCTGGAAAGGCTGGTCGAGCGGGCCAAGAAGCTGAAGCCGGGCAACGGGATGGAGAAGGACTCGCGCATGGGGCCGATGCACACCGAGACCCAGCGGGCCGAGGTGGAGGCCCAGGTCCAGGACGCCATCGACAAGGGCGCCAAGGTCGTCTTCGGGGGTGGCCGGCCGCAGGGGCCCGAATACGCGAAGGGCAACTTCATCAACCCCGCGATCCTGGTCGATGTGCCCGACGACAGCCGGATGGTGACCGAGGAGGTCTTCGGGCCCGCGCTGCCCGTGATGCGGATCAAGGACCTCGACGAGGGCCTGGCCCGGGCCAACAGCTCGCCGTTCGGGCTCGGTTCGTCGATCTGGACCAGCTCGATGGCCGACGCGCATCGCGCGGTGCGCGAGCTGCAGGCGGGCTACACCTGGGTCAACGCGCTCCAGATCGCCCACGACGAGCTGCCCTTCGGCGGGACCAAGGAGTCAGGGTTCGGCAAGGAGCACGGGATCGAGGCCTTCTACCAGTACACCGATCAGAAGTCGGTGGTGTACGGGGGGCTCTAGGGCAAAAAGAAAGGGGACGCGGTCCCGGTCCGGACCGCG
>DATCNF010000040.1:0-8075 GCA_036565325.1 Candidatus Dormiibacterota bacterium
GTCCTGCCGGTGGCCACGGTCGCACTGGTGGTGGCGCTGGCCATCCCACTCCCCCGCACCTCGGCCGCGGCCACCGCCGATCTGTCGGCCCAGCCGGCCGGGGCGCCGCTCGGCTTCGCCACCGACCGCTCTGGCATCCCCACCGTCCGCCAGGACTACTGGATCGAAGCCCAGCTGCACCCCGCCGACGCGGCTGACAACCCGGACTGGTTCCGGATCGCGGCCTGGCAGGGCGGCCAGGTGCGCGACATCGACATGGTGCGCACCGGCCCCGGCCAGTACCGCTCGAGCCGGCCGGTGCCGACCGGCGGGACCTGGAAGGCGATCCTCTTCCTCGGCCAGGGCCAGCTGGTCTCGGCAGCGCCGGTGACCATGCCTCGGGACACCGACTATGGGCAGCCGGGCGTGGCTGCGCCGGTGGGCGGTGAGACGCGCGCCTTCGTGCCGGCCAGCCAGCTCCTGACGAGCGAGTCGCACAGTGCCTCGCCGGTGGTGGCCGATGTGGCCTACGTGGCCTTCTTGGGGATCTTCGCGGTCTGGCTGGTCCTGCTCGCCATCTGCCACCGGGGGGTGGCGGAGGAGGGAGACCCGGCGGACGATCCGGCACTCGGCACGGCCTTGCCGCGCACCGCCCGACGCCGGCTGGCGTAAGTCCTTCGTCCACGCGCCCGATCAGCGACTAGGCTTTCCGGCCGTGGCCTACGACGCCCTGATCGTCGGTGCGCGGGCGGCCGGCGCCTCGCTGGCGCTGCTGCTGGCCCGACAGGGCCGCCAGGTGCTGCTGGTCGACCGCGATCGCTTTCCGAGCGACACCATGTCGACGCACTTCATGAACTTCGGCGCGGTCGGCGCGCTGCGCCGCCTGGGAGTCCTGGACGACATGCTGGACGCCGGGTTCCGGCGGATCACCCGACACCGGACCTGGCTCGATGATTGCAGCCTCGAGGTGCCGGCGGGGCCGCCCGGCGCCTATTCCCTCGCTCCCCGCCGGGACGTGCTCGACTCCACGCTCATCCGCCACGCCGTCGAGGCCGGCGTGCAGTTCGCGGAAAGGACCAGGGCGGACGCGCTGGTCCTGGAAGCAGGGCGCGTGGTGGGCGCGACGCTCCAGGCCATCGGCGGTGAGCGCCGGGAGGTCAAGGCCCGGGTTGTGATCGGGGCCGACGGCAAAGCGTCCAAGGTGGCCGAGTGGGTGGGCGCCGAGCGCTACCACGCGGTGCCCGCGCTGCGCCCGGCTTATTACGCCTACTTGCACGGGATCGCGCCCCAGGGCGAGACCGCAGTCGAGCTCTGGTTCGGAGGCGACCAGATCGTCTTCAGCTTCCCGATGCGGCCGGACGAGGACTGCATTGCCATCGAGATGCAGCCGGCGGACTTCGACGCCTTCCGAGCCGACCCCAAGGCCGCTTACATGGAGCGCCTGCGCGCGCTGCCCGGTCTCGCCCCGCGGCTTGCCCACGCCGAGCTGGAGGGCAAGGTCCAGGGCGTGAGGGGCATCGACAACCAGTTCCGCAAGCCGTTCGGCCCGGGCTGGGCGCTGAGCGGCGACGCCGCCTACCTGAAGGATCCCGCGACCGGGAGCGGGATCGGTGACGCGCTCGAACAGTCATTCATGCTCAGCAAGGCCCTGGGCACCTGGTTCGACGGCGCCCCCTGGCAGGAGACGATGAGCGCCTTCCAGTCGCAGCGGGACGAGGCTTTTCTCCCCGCCTACCGCATGACGCTGGACGCGGTGGCGGCGCGCGACCAGCCGCCGGAGCACCTGAACCCTCTGCGGGCGGCTGCGCTCAGTCCCTTCACCGGGCGCCAGATCCTGGCCGCCCTCCCCGGGCTGCTCGACCAGGCCCTGGACCCGGCCACCGTGGCGCGCATCGAGTTCCTCGCCCGGATGTACGAGCCCGCGCGGCAACCGGCGCCGAGCTGACGGGGATGGTCGAGGCCAACGGCCTGCGGTTCCACGTCCGGGACGAGGGCTCTGGCCCGGCCGTGATCCTGCTCCATGGCTTCCCCGACACCGGCGACCTCTGGCGGAATCAGGCCCCGGCGCTGGTCGGGGCCGGGTTCCGGGTGATCGCGCCGGATATGCGCGGGCGCGGGCGCTCGGACAAGCCGCCGGCGGTGGCGGACTACGGGCTCCGCAACATGGTCGGCGACGTGACCGGGATCCTCGACGCCCTCGGCGTCGAGAAGGCCTACGTGGTCGGACACGACTGGGGCGCGGCCGTGGCCTGGTTGGTGGGGTCTCTGGCCCCGCAGCGGGTGGAACGGTTGGTGGCGATGTCGGTCGGGTTCCCGGGAGCTGCCGGGCCGCCGGACCTGGAAGCGCTCCAGAAGATGTGGTACCGCATCCTGATCACGACCGAAGCCACCGCCGGGGAGCTGTTCCAGGCCGAGGACTGGTACCTGCTGAGGACCTTCCTGAAGGGGGCTGCGGACGTCGAGGCCTACATCGCCACGCTGTCCGAGCCGGGCGCCCTGGCTGCGGGCCTGAACTGGTACCGCGCCAACCTTCCGATCCAGAGCATCCTCGGCTCCCGCCCGGTGCCGCTGCCGCCGGTGGCGGCGCCGACGCTGGGCATGTGGAGCACCGGCGACGAGTACCTGACCGAGGCCGCCATGGTGCGTTCGGCCGACCACGTGGCCGGTCCCTGGAAATATGAGCGGATCGAGGATGCGACGCACTGGATCCCGCTCGACCAGCCCGACCGCGTCAACGCGCTGCTGCTCGAGTTCCTCCGCTAGGGAGGTCGGGTCGCGCTTTTGGACGGGGGGCGACGACGCCCCCCGTCTTAACGACTATTAGTGCTTCGAGTGAGTCTTGGCGACCGCGCTGACCGCATCGCCATGCGCGTCGTGATCGCTGCTCGTGCCCGTCGGGCCATTCTGCGCGACTTTCGAAACCGCGCTGCCGTGGGTGTCACCGACCTCGGCGGTTGCCGCTGCGCTGGCGCTGTGACCGTGGTTCATGCGGGCCACCGAGGCCACGCAGTCGCCGTGGATGTCGGGATCGCTGGCGGTCGCATGCGGGCAGGTTCGGGCGGCGCTGGCGACGGCATCGCCGTGCTCGTCGCCGCTCAGCAGGGCCGCGGAGGCATTGGCCGCAAGCAGGCTGCCACCGACGGCCCCCGCCAGGACCAGGAAAGTGAAGGCGGATCGAATCGGTTTCATATCGACCTATAACGCTCGAGCCGCGCAAAGTCGGCAGCCGGCGCCTGGCCGTGGCGCCAACCTCCGCCGGCGGCGGAGGTTGGTGGAGGCGGCGGGAGTTGAACCCGCGTCCGAAGCAGCGTCCCTCGGGACCTCTACGAGCGTGTCCAGGATTTTGATCTCACCCTGCGGGGCTCCTCCTGACGGGATCCCTTCGGGCCAGCCGCGGTGCAAGTCCCTTGCGAGGCCGTGGCGCCCTCGCTCAGCAAGCCGGCTGTTTGACACCGCTCCCAGGCCCGCCGGCCTGGCCTGGGGCGGCGCCCGAGATCTAAGTCTCGGGGCTCATACCTTTACCGCTTACGCGGCGAGGGCAAAAGCGCGATTGTTGTTGGCGTTTGTGAACGCTTGCGCTGTATCGCTCGCAGCTCTCGGCTCGCTATCCCGAAGCCCAACTGCCCCGTCGAAGCCGGACGCCCCCACGAAGCTGGACTTGTTTCGGTTCGGATTGTACCCACCGTCGCGACGGCCGAATCCGAGTTAGGCTGGCGCCGGCATGACGGCCGCCCGCCGCCGCAAGGCGCTGCAGATCTTGGCCGGCGTCGTCGTCGCGGGGCTGCTGGTGGGCAGCTATGCGCAGGAAAGCCTCAACGCTCTCCTCGACGGCGCGCACTACAACGCCAACGGCGTTCTCCTCGAGAGCTCCGGTTGGCAGAACCAGATGCTGACACTGGCGGTGCTGCTGGCCATCGCTGCGGTCCTCGTGATGGTGGCTGCGCTCGGGGTGATGGTGCTGGTGTCCTGGAAGCTGCGCTTCCCCGAAGCGCTGCTCGCGGGCATCGGCGCCTATTTCCCCCTGGGCGACGCCGCTCGGGTGTTCGCCCCCCAGCTGCTCGGGGGTTTCGGGCGCCCGCGGGACGTCACCGACACCGTGATTCCGCTCCTGATCTGGGTCGGCATCGCCGGCTTCGTGGTCGCCGCCATCATCCTGGTGGGCGGGATCGTGGGCGCGGTGCGCGCCACCTCCCCCAAACCCGCGGCGGCCACCGTCCCGCCGCCCGCCTGAACCTGAGGCCCTTGACGCTCTGAAGCGCGCCCCGTAGCGTTGTAAGTGGGTGCTCACTTAGCGATGGTCACACTCACGCGGCCGGCGCGCCGCCTCACCGCCGGCGCGCGCCGGGAGGCAATCCTCGCCGCGGCCAAGCAGGTCTTCGGCAGCCACGGCTACCACGACACCACCACGCGCGACATTGCGGCCGCGGCCGGCGTCTCGGAGGCGCTCCTCTACCAGCACTTCGATGGCAAGCGGCAGCTCTTCGAGGCGGTGGTGCACGCCGCCGCCGCCCGGCTCGAGCGCCGGATCGAGGACGCCACCGGCGGTCCCCAGCCGCTCGATCGGGCTCTGAACGCGTTCTTCGAGTTCGTCGAGGAGGAGGCCGCTCTGTACCGGGTGTTCTTCCGCCAGGCGCTGCAGACCGACCTCGCCTTCGAGCACCTCTACATCGAGCTCTCGGGCCGGCTCCTCGACCTCGTGGGCGGTAGCTTGGGCCGGGGCGGCGTCGCCGAACCCGATCGCGCCGAGATGGTCGCCCACGCCCTCGGCGGCATGGTCGGCGAGCTCGCGCTCTGGTGGCTGGAATCCAGGAAGTACGACCGCGGCCAGATGGTCGCCCAGGCGGCCCGGATGGGCCGTGCTATCTACCTTTCGGAGGTCGAACATGGAACTTAAGGAACGCAAGGACGACGTCATGGAGCGCGTGGCCCGCGCCAGCCTCAAACAGCTGGGCGACATCCGGATCGACGACGTCCTGCTCTTCATCGACCGCGGGCTCGACAACATGCCCAGCTACATGGACCTCTACCACCGCTGGGAGCGCCAGCAGTGGGCCGTCTCCGATATCGACTTCGGGCCCGACCGCGAGCGCTGGCAGCAGGCCACCGAGCTCGAGAAGGAAGCCACGCTCTGGTCGCGCCGGCTCTTCTTCAACGGCGAGGAGCGTGTGACGGCGACACTGGCCCCCTTCGTGTGGGCGGCGCCCAAGCCGGAGATCGAGATCTTCCTCTCCACGCAGATGGTGGATGAGGCGCGGCACACGCTCTTCTTCGACCGCTGGTGGCGGGAGGTGGTGGGAACCGAGGCCGCCGACTTGAAGGAGATCCTGGAGCAGATCCGGCCGGACACCAATGCCGGCTACAACGAGCTCTTCTACGACCGCCTGCCGGGCGTGGCCCAGCGCATGGCCAGCAACCCCGGGGACCTGGACGCCTTCATCGAGGGGGTCACGATCTACCACATAGTGGTCGAGGCCACGCTCGCTCTCACCGGCCAGCGCTTCGAGCTGGAATCGCTGCGCGAGGAGGGCCTCACCCACCTCGGCTACTACCAGGGCTTCACCGCGGTCGCCCGCGACGAGTCGCGGCACGTCAACTTCGGGATCAAGGTCCTGCAGGAGGCGGTGCGCGATGACGCCGAGCGGTTCGCGCCGCTGATCCAGCGGACCCTGGTCGAGTGCCTGCCGCTGATCTCCGGCACCATCCATCCGCCCGACGAGCGCTACTTCTCGGAGTTCGGCCGCTCTGAGGACGAGGTCCTCGAGTTCGCCATGAACGCGCTCAACAAGCGCCTGCGGTCGATCGGGATCAACCTGGCGGCGTAGGCAGCTAGCGTTTCAAAGCGCGAGCCATCTCGCGCTTGGCATCGGCGGCGGCCAGCGCCTGGCGCTTGTCGTACTGGCGCTTGCCGCGGGCCAGCCCCACGTCCACCTTGGCGTGGTTGCGCTTGAAGTAGACGCGCAGCGGGATCAGCGTGTAGCCCTTCTGGCGCACCTTCCCGATCAGTGAGGCGATCTCCTCCGAGTGCAGGAGGAGCTTGCGCGAGCGCATCGGCTCGTGGTTCACGTAGCCCCCCTGCGTGTAGGGCGAGATGTGCACGTTCTCCAGCCAGGCCTCGCGCCCATCTATGCGCACGAAGCCGTCGCGCAGCTGGGCCTTGCCGGCGCGTAGCGACTTGACCTCGGTGCCGGTCAGCACGATCCCGGCTTCGTAGTGCTCGTCGATGAAGTAGTCGTGGAAGGCGCGCCGGTTGACCGCGACCTCTTTATCGGCCATCCGCGCTCCTCGGCCGCTCGCCCGGCCGCTGCACCACCTCGGGCACGTAGCGGCCGGCCTCGACGTGGCCGCGCAGGACTTTGACACGCTCGCCCTGCCAGGGGAGCGTCACGCCGGGCCAGGGCTGGAAGGCGCGCACCCGGCGGTCGATCTCCTCGGCCGGCAGGTCCGCCGCGAGCTCGCCGTCCTCCCGCGCGAGCTTGGGCGCGGTGGTGGCCCGGTCATGGTCCTGCCCACTGGGCGTGATCTGGTCGAGGCGCGCCAGGACGTCGACCAGGGCACGGGCGCCGATCTCGGCCAGCCGGGCCGTGAGCCCGCCGGCGTCCTCCCGCTCGCCGATCTCGACCTCCTCGCTGTAGGCCAGCACCGGCCCATGGTCGAGCTGCTCGTCCATCTGCATGATGGTGACCCCGGTCCGCCGGTCGCCGGCCAGGATGGCGTGCGCGACCGGCGCCGCCCCCCGCCACCGAGGCAGCAGCGACGCGTGCACGTTGATCACGCCGCGGGGCGGTAGCTCGAGCAGCGCGCGCGGGATGATCTGCCCGTAGGCGACCACCACCATCAGCTCGGGCCTTGCCTCGCGGATGCGCTCGACGGCCTCGGGGTTCCGGATCCGCTCCGGCTGGAAGACCGGCAGCCCGAGCTGCTCCGCCGCCACCTTGACGGCGGGGGGCGTCAGCTTCAGCCGGTGCCCCGGGCGATCGGGTTGGGTCACCACCAGCGGGATCTGGTGGCCGGCGGCCACCAGGGCGCGCAGGGAAGGCACGGCAAAAGGGGCGGTACCTACGAAGACGATCCGCAACTGGTCGGCTCGGAACGACGAGGTCGAGGCGGCGGCTAGACCGCTTCCTCGTCCTCGCCCTCGCCCTCCAGCTCTTCGACGCGGCGCAGCGAGCCGAGGCTGGTGAGGCGGTCGGTGAAAAGGATGCCGTCCAGGTGATCGATCTCGTGCTGGAAGGCGCGCGCGGTGAAGCCGGTCGCCTTGTGGCGCACGCCCTTGCCCTTGCGGTTCAGGGCCTTCACGGTCACCGTCTCGTAGCGCGCGACCTCCCCGAACCAGCCCGGGTACGAGAGGCAGCCCTCATAGCCGACCTGCACCCCTTCGCCCTTGACGATCTCGGGGTTGACCAGGTGATAGACCTGGTTGTCGTCGCCCTTGACGACGCAAACCCGGAGGGCGACGCCGATCTGGTTGGCGGCCAGGCCGGCGCCCGGCGCGGCGAACATGGTCTCGGCGAGGTCGTCGAGCAGGCGCACGATGGAGCCGTCGACGCGCGACACGCGCTTCGATTTCTCGCGCAGGGCAGGATGTTCGAACCCCAGGATGGGGCGTACGGCCACGGGCCGATTCTACCCACGGGTTGCTCAGCGCTATCCTCTCCTGCAGGCATGGCGCCGCCCGACTTACTCAGGCCCCTCGAGGGGCAGCGCGAGCTGACTTTGCGCGTCGTCGAGGGCCTGGGCCCGGGCGATCTCGGGCGCACCGACCGCCAGACCGGCTGGACGGTCCGCCAGCTCTGCGGGCACCTGGTCTCCGCCGAGCTGGGCGTGGCCTTCGTGATCCGGCGGGCGCTGGACGGCGAGCTGATGCACCTCAGCCAGGAGGAGCGCGACAGCTTCAACGACGCCCAGTCGGACTCGGCGGCGGACTGGGACGCGGCGCGCATCGGGTCCGAGCTGAAGGAGGCGCTGGCCACTCTCCGGGAGGTCTTCGAGGGCATGACCGAGGAGGACCTCGACCGGGCGGTCCGCTGGCCGGAGTGGCCGGCCCGCACCATCCGCACCTCGATCCCCTACATGGTCGAGCACGAGGACAGCCACCT
>DATCNF010000041.1:0-9895 GCA_036565325.1 Candidatus Dormiibacterota bacterium
ACCTGGGGCCGGCCAAAGAGCTCGCTGCACGGGCGGTGGAGGCGTACCTGGAGCAGCAGGGGCGGAGCTTTCCCAAGGTCGTCGCTGAGAAACGTCTGCAACTGGTCTGAAGGAGAAACGTCATGGAAACGATGCTGCTCAACGCCGAAGAAACGGCCACGCTGCTTGGTCTGGGTCGCACCAAGGTTTACGAGATGCTCGCCGCCGGCGAGCTGCCGGTGATCCGGATCGGGCGCTCCGTCAGGGTGCCGCGCTCGGCCCTGGAGCGCTGGATTGAAGGGAGGACGATGCCCGAGGACGAGCGCGTCTTTACAACTGGGGTTGACAGCCGGAGTCCCGGCCTCAAGCTGAGAGACTCGCGATGAGCAGCCGGCGAGGTCACGGGGAGGGATCCATCCATCGCCGAGCTGATGGCCGCTGGGAGGCTCGCGTCGATCTTGGCTGGCAGAATGGCCATCGGCTGCGGAAGTCGATCTACGGCCGTACCCGCCAGGACGTCGCCCGTCAGCTGCGAGCAGCGCTGCGGGAACTCGAGTTGGGGACCCTGCACGTCGGCGAGCAGCCCAAGGTCGAAGAGTTCCTGCTTGAGTGGTTGAGGTCGGCACGCCCGGGCCTTGCCGCCAAGAGCTACATCGCGTACGAGCTCTACGTCAGGCGCCACGTCATCCCAGAGCTCGGCCACCTGCGCCTGGACAAGCTGCGGCCAGAGCATGTCCAGGCTGTGATCGATCGCAAGATCAGTGAAGGCCTGTCGCCGCAAACGGTCATCCACATTCGCGGGATCCTGCGTCGCGCGCTCAACCGGGCAATGCGGTTCGGCCTGGTGGGCAGAAACGTCGTCACCCTCACAGACCCGCCAAAGCTGAACCGAAAGCAGGTAACACCGTTGGAGCCCGAGCAGGCCCGTGCCTTCCTGGAGGCCGTCCGGGGCGACCGCATGGAGGCGCTCTATGTCCTCGCTCTCAGCACCGGCCTCAGACAGGGTGAGCTCCTCGGCTTGACCTGGTCCGGGCTCGACTCCGAGGCCGGCGAGCTGCGAGTGAGTCAAGCCCTGCAGCGAATCCAGGGACAGCTGCAGTTCGTCGCGCCCAAGACGGCCAAGAGTCGCCGCAGCGTCACACTGCCTGAAGTGGCGCTGGAGGCGCTCAGAGCCCACCGAGCCCGGCAGGCGGAGGACCGCTTGTTCGCGGGCTCAGGATGGCACGAGTCGGGCCTGGTGTTCACCACCCGCCGGGGCACGCCTCTCGAGCCGCGGAACGCCACGAGAGGTTTCAAGCGATTTCTGAGGCGGGCGGGCCTGCCGGATATGCGCTTCCACGACCTCCGGCACTCGTTCGCGACGCTTCTGCTCATCCAGGGCGCCTCGCCGCGAGTGGTCATGGAGATGCTCGGCCACTCGCAGATCGCGCTGACGATGAACACCTATAGCCACGTCATCCCGGCGATGCAGCGGGAGGCGGCGGCCAAGCTGGATGCTCTGCTCCGGCGAAGTGAGTAGCGGGCACCATAGAGAACAGCGTTGTTCTACGATGGCGCCATGAGCGAGATGGAAGAGGCGGAGTTGCAGGCGTTCACCGCCGACCGGGTGCGGGCCCTTACCGGGTTGACCTTGCGACAGCTCCAGTACTGGGATGAGCAGGCCTTCGTCCGGCCCAGCCTTACCGCTCGTCAGGGTCGTGGACGGAAGCGCCTGTACTCGTTCCGGGACCTGGTGTCGCTGAAGGTGGCCGCCCAGCTCCGGCGCCATGGGATCAGCCTGCAGCAGATCCGCAAGGTCAACGCCCATCTCCGGAAGCTCGACTACCGCACTCCGCTGGCCGAACTGCGCTTCTTTGTGGAGGACGCCCGCCTCTACTTTGAGGAGTCGGGCACTGTACGGACAGGACGCCGGCCGGAGCAGATCATCGCCATCTACGCGGTGCCGGTCGGCGTAATCGCTCATGACCTCGCCGGTCAGATCGCGAAGCTTCGCACGCGACCTCATGGCCAGATCGAACGCCGTCGCGGCGCCCTCGGCGGGCGACCCCTGATCAAGGGCACTCGTATCGCAGTGGACTCCATCCGTCACCTTGCCGAGCAGGGAGCCGATGAGGCCGAGATCTTGGCCATGTACCCGGACCTCACTTCGAACGATGTGCGAGCGGCGCTCGCCTCGGAGGCGCCGCCACGGTCACGCCGAAAGGCCGGTTAGCCTTCCTGGCCGACCAGAACATGGTCGAGCCGGTGGTCTTGCTCCTCAACGGGCGCGGGCATCGGATCATCCGGGCGCGCACGGCGGGGATCGATGCTGAGGACGACCAGACTCTGGTTGAGTACGCGGTGGCCCAGAGCCTGATCGTGGTGACGTTCGATAAGGACCTCCGCGACAAGACGCGAAGGGGCGGCTGTCGCTGCCTCCACATCAGACCGCCGGAGCGCTCGGCGCGAGATCGCCTCGCCGGCGCCTACGACGACGTTATCCGGCTCTTCACCGAGGAGGCCTGCGAGCTGGTGACGCTGGCGGCAGACGGAACGGCGACCTGCTGAGAGTGGGTGTTTGGTGGTCAGTTTGGTGGTCAAGCCTTGTTCGGCGTAAGTCCCGACTTGACAGCTTGAACTCGGAAGCTTGGTGCCGGCGCGGGGGTTCGAACCCCGGACCCTCGGCTTAAAAGGCCGCTGCTCTGCCACTGAGCTACACCGGCGCCCGGCCGAGTCTACCCGCGATCCCCGGGCGTGCTTTGCTAGGGGCATGAAGCCGCCTGACACCCACAAGGACCTCCTGGAGCGCCCCGTCTTCGCCCACCTGGGCACCGTCACCAGCGACGGCGCCCCGCTCGTGAACCCGATGTGGTTCCTGTGGGATCCCGAGGCCGAGGAGATCAAGCTCACCCACATCACGACCCGCCACAACTACCGCTACATGCAGCGCGAGCCGCGGATCGCCCTCTCCATCGCCGACCCCGACAACCAGTACCGATACCTGCAGATCCGCGGCGTCATCGATAGGATCGAGGACGACCCCCAAGGCGACTTCTACAACGTCCTGTCCAGGCGCTACCGAGGCCATCCGATCGAGGTCAAGGACAAGGACGTGCGGGTCATCCTCCACGTCCGCCCCACCGCCTTCAAGGCGCGGTCCTGATGAGCGAGACGCGCCCGACCGTCCTGTTCGTGTGCGTCCACAACGCAGGCCGCAGCCAGATGGCGGCCGGCTTCCTGCGCCGGCTGGCCGGGGACCGCGTCCGGGTGCTCTCCGCGGGCAGCGAGCCCACCGACCGGGTCAACCCCGCAGCGGTCGAGGCGATGCGCGAGGTCGGCATCGACATTGCCGCCGAGCAGCCCAGGCTGCTTCAGGACTCGGCCGTGCGCGAGGCGGACGTCGTGATCACGATGGGCTGCGGCGACGCCTGCCCCTTCTACCCGGGCAAGCGCTACGAGGACTGGGAGCTCGACGACCCGGCGGGCAAGCCGGTCGAGCAGGTCCGCCCGGTCCGCGACCAGATCAGGCGCCGGGTCGAGGCGCTGGTCGGGGAGCTGGTCCCCGCCTTATCTCTCGACTAATCGGTCGTCGGCGGCGACGCAATCGCCTGATCTGTCGACAGATCAGGCGCATCGCCCGCCCCGCCCTAGGAGGCGCCCGGCTTGCGCGCCCGGATGTAGGCGCTGCCGATGCGGCCTCCCTCGGGCACCTCGGTGACCGCGTGGACCTCGATCTCGGGCTCAGCGAATCCCGCAGCCACCAGGAGCCCGCGGTACTTGTCGATCGGGATGGTGCCCGCGATGCAGCCGGCCCAGGCATCCGCGGCCCTCTTGACCTCCGGCGCCAGGGCCTCCAGCTCGACCATGTCCGCCACCGCCAGGCGACCTCCCGGCTTCAGCACCCGGTAGGCCTCGCGGATGACCGCGCCCTTGTCCTCGGCGAGGTTGATGACGCAGTTGGAGATCACCACGTCGACCGCGCCGTCGGGCAACGGCACCGCCTCGATGGTGCCCTTCAAGAAGGTCGCGTTGCGCGCGCCGGCGCGCGCCCGGTTGGCTTCGGCGAGCTCCAGCATCTCGTCGGTCATGTCGACCCCGTAAGCGTGGCCGCTGGGGCCGACGCGGCGCGCCGACAGGAGCACGTCCATGCCGCCGCCGCTGCCCAGGTCGAGCACCTTTTCCCCGGGGTTGAGCGCCGCCAGGAGGGTCGGGTTGCCGCAGCCCAGGCTGACCGACTGCGAGAGCCCGATGAGCTGCAGGTCCTGGGGGCTGTAGCCCGTGCTCTCGCACCCGCAGGCATCGCCGCAGCACGCGTCCGACGCGGTGCTCATCTCTTTCGCCGCCTTCGCATACCTGTCCTGGACCGCCTTCTGTGTGGTGCTCATGCCGACGACCCTACCACTATCCATAGACAAACGTCAATGGGTTGATCTACACTGGAGACATGGCCTTGACAGAGCTCCCGGTCCTCCGCGAGCGCGGCGTCTGCTGCGAGCTGCCCCGGCAGGTCGACACCGCCTGGGCGGAGCGCCGGTCCGACCTCCTGAAGGCCATCGCCGACCCCACCCGGATCGGCATGCTGGCCGCACTCAGGAACGCGCCGGCGCCGGTCTGCATCTGCGATTTCACGGCCGCGTTCGACCTCACCCAACCCACCATCAGCCACCACGTGGCGAAGCTGCGGGCGGCCGGCCTGGTCGCGTCCGAGAAGCGCGGCATCTGGGTCACCTACCGCCTGCACCCGGCCCTCACCCAACGCGACCTGAAACTGCTGGACAGCGTGCTCGCAGAAGACTGATGACTGGGCGGCCCAGCGGTGCTAGCCTCACCGCGGTTACGCCGGCCACACGGGAGAGGGGACAGAGAGATGATCCAGTCGAAGCATTCGGTCGTGATTCACCGGCCCACGCACGAGGTCTTCAAGTACCTCCAGGACCACGAGAACCGGCTCTACTGGCAGCCCAACCTCGTCACTCACGAGCATGAGCGGCTGGAGAAGGGCGCCCGCGTTAAGGAGGTGCGTAACGTCCTCGGGCGGCGCGTCGAGATCGAAGGCGAGATCACCGAGTTCGAGGAGGACAAGCGGCTGACCTTCAAGGGCTCGGGCCCGCACGTCAAGCGGCTGGAGTACCAGTACACGCTCAAGCCGGAGGGCAACAGCACGCGCCTGGAGACCCAGATCGACGTCGAGCTGCCCGATCTCTTCGGGCTGGCGCGACCCGTCATCCAGCGGATGACCGACCGGGAGCTTGACAACGCCCACCAGCTGCTGAAGGACGTCCTCGAGCACGAGCACGTCCAGAACGAGGTGGCCAAGAAGCTGCCGCCGCACGAGCACCACCGCAAGGCCGGCGCCAAGACCTAGGCAGCCCTTGTTCGCGTCCTGGGGACGCCTCGTCCACCGGCGTCGGCGGCTGGTCTTCGTCCTTTCGGGGCTGCTCCTGGCTGCCTCGGCGGGCATCGCCGCGCTCGGCAACCCCGCCGGCGCCAACCAGGTCGACGCCGGCACCGAGTCGGGGCGTGCCCAGGGCCTCCTGCAGGCCGAGCTGCCGAAGTCGCGGGGGACCTCGTTCACGCTCCTGTTCAGCAGCGGCCAGCTCGGGGCAGGCGACGATGGGTTCCGGCAATCGGTACTGGACGCGGTGGCGCCCCTGCGCAGCGACCGCCGGGTGACGCAGGTGCGCACCCCCTACGAGGTGGCCGGCCGCGTCAACCGGGCCATGATCTCGACCGACGGCCACCAGGCGGTGGCGACGGTCACGCTGGCCGACGACGCCACCACCGCGCTCGGCTACTACAAGCAGCTCCGCGGCCAGGTCCATGGCGGACCGCTGCGCGTCACCGCCACCGGCGAGCTGGCCTTCCAGGATGAGGTCTACGCGACCGTCAACCGCGACCTCGCGCGCGCCGAGAGCATCACGCTCCCCTTTTCGCTGCTCCTGCTCCTGATCGTGTTCGCGAGCTTGGTGGCCGCCTCGCTGCCGGTCTCGGTCGGGGTGCTGGCCGTGGTGGGCGGGGTCGCCGGCACCTTCCTGCTGGCGCGTGTCACCGACGTTTCGCCGTACGCCCTCAACATCGTGAGCCTGATCGGCCTCGGCGTCGCCATCGACTACTCGCTCTTCGTCGTCAACCGCTTTCGCGAGGAGCTGGCCGCCGGCCGCTCCACGCCCGAAGCCCTGGAGACCACCATGGCGACCACCGGTCGGGCGATCGCGTTCTCCGGTCTGACGGTGGCAATCGGCCTTTCCGGCCTCCTCTTCTTCCAGGGCATCTTCCTGGCCTCGATGGGCGTCGCCGGGGCCTTTGTGGTGCTGCTCGCGGTGGTCTACGCACTGACCTTCTTGCCGGCGCTGCTGTCCCTGTTGGGACCCCGCGTCAACCGCCTGCGGCTACCGCTGCCCCGCAGCCGCGGCGCGGGCTGGGCGGCGCTCGCGGCCTGGGTCATGCGCCGCCCCCTGGTAGCGCTCCTGCCGGCGCTCGGGCTGGTGCTGCTCGCCGGCTCGCCCTTCCTGCACATCCGCCTGGCCCAGGCCGGGATCACCACGCTGCCGCCGGCCGCCGAGTCGCGCCAGACCTACGAGACCGTCAAGCGCCAGTTCCCCGCCCAGGAGCAGACGCGGGTCTGGGTGGTGGCGCAGTTCCCGGGCACTCCCCTCACCGCTCAGCGGGTCGGCGCCCTCTACGACCTCGACCGCCACGTCCAGGCCCTGGACGGGGTGCTGCGGGTGGACAGCGTAGTGGACCTGGATCCCGCGCTCACGCGCGCGGACTATGTCCGCATGTATGGGGC
The DNA here is from genome assembly GCA_036565325.1 of Candidatus Dormiibacterota bacterium. Classification (GTDB taxonomy): domain Bacteria; phylum Chloroflexota; class Dormibacteria; order Dormibacterales; family Dormibacteraceae; genus CF-28. The sequence goes on from DATCNF010000041.1 coordinate 6,749, forward strand.
GCCGCTGGCGTCACTGCCGCCGGCCGTGCGCTCGGCGGTGCGCCCCACGGTGGGCCGTGACCTGGCCGTGCTCTCGGTGTTGACTGCGGCCGACCCCACCAGCGACCAGGCCCGGCGCCTGGTGCGGTCCATCCGCGCCCTTGGCCTCAGCGGCGGCCAGGTGCTGGTCACGGGGCCGACCGCGATCGACCTCGACGCCATCGATTTCATGGCCGAACGCACGCCGGCCGCGGTCACCTTCGTGGTCGTGAGCACGCTGGTGGTGCTCTTCCTGCTGCTGGGAACGGTGGTGCTGCCGATCAAGGCGGTGCTCATGAACGCCCTCTCCATCTCGGCCTCGTTCGGGGCGCTGGTCTGGGTCTTCCAGGACGGTCACCTGGCCGGCTGGCTCGGCATCACGCCCGCCCCCATCGACCCCACCGTGCCGGTCCTTCTCTTCTGCATCGTGTTCGGGCTCTCCATGGACTACGAGGTGCTGATGCTCACGCGGATGAAGGAGGAGCGAGCGGCGGGGGCCACCAACACGCAGGCGGTGGCGGCCGGCCTCCAGCGCTGCGGCCGCCTGATCACGGGTGCAGCCGCGATCATGGTCCTGGTCTTCGCCGCCTTCGCGCTCGCGGACGTGGTGGTGGTCAAGGCGATCGGGCTGGGCCTGGCGGTCGCCGTGGCCGTGGACGCGACCCTCGTGCGCTCCCTGATCGTCCCGGCCTCCATGCGCCTGCTCGGCGATCTCAACTGGTGGGTGCCGGGCCCTCTCGGGCGCCTGCATCGAAGACTGAGCCTGGCCGAGCCGGCGTCTTAACTTTCGCGGTCATGGAGGACCCGAAGTACGCGCTCCGCGTGCTGCGGACGTTCATGCCCGACGGCCGCCTGCTCGCGATCCCGGCCAAGAACCGCAAGCGCCGGGTGGTGCTGAGCTGGCTCGCCGACCACTTCCGGCCGGCCGAGCGCTACCCGGAGAGCGTCGTCAACGAGATCCTCAGCCGCTACCACCCCGACTACGCGACGCTGCGCCGCTACCTGGTCGATGAGGAGTTGATGCACCGCCAGGACGGGCTCTACTGGCGGGCCGGCACCCTTCCTTATCTGAGGTAGCGGCGCAGCCAGCGCAGGGCGACCTCGCCCTGGGCGACCTGGAACGGCCGCAATGTCGGCAGCCCGGGCGGCGCCGGCGGCCCGCCCTGCATCTCGACGCTGGGGGCGAAGCAGAGCGCCTCCACCCAGGCGGCCCCCAGGCTGGCCCACGGCCAGTCCACGATGTAGACCGAGTCGCCGGCCAGGAGCACGTTGTCGGCGCGGATGTCGCAGTGCAGGAGCGTGTCCCCGCTCACGGCCGCCGGTGCCGCCGCCTCCAGCTTGACCAGGCGGTCGAGGTTGCGAAGTGCCCAGGGATCGAGGCCGGCCGGCGCCGCTTCGGCCAGGCTCCGCCAGCCGCGCCAGCCGCCGAACAAGTCGCCCGCCGGGTGAACCTGGATCGGCGCGGGGGTCAGGGCTTCGGTCAGGTGGTCGATCGCCGCCAGCACGGCCCTGAGCTCGCCGGGGTCCCAGGGCTCACGCGGGTGGCGGCCGTCGACGTCCTCAAAGGCGAGCACGACCCAGTCCTCGTCGAACCACCAGAGCAGCCTGGGCACGGGGAGGCCGGCCGGCAGCCGCGAGACGACCGCCGCCTCCTGGCGGTGTATGTCCGGCGTGTCCAGGTTGCGATCGGGCGGCACGCCCTTGACGAACGCGCGCCGTCCGGAGCTGGTGACGAGGCGCGCCGCCAGCCCGGGTGAGAAGCCGCCGGGCTGGGTGATCGCCTCTATGACGGGCGAGCCAAGGCGGCGCTCGATCTCCTGGCGCACCCGCTCGGGTACCTCGGACCAGGAGATGCGCACGCCCGCTGCGGGGGGTGGGCGGCGGGGCCGTGATGCCATGGCGCTGGGTACTGTACGGGCGTCGTGAGGCGCTTCCGAGTCCTGCTCCTGGCGGCCTCGCCGGCTTTCCCGCGCGCGTGCGTCCCTTGAACGCGGTGCCCGCTGCCGCCACGGCATGAACTGCGACTTCATTCGCGCCCTGCTGCACCCGCCGCCCTGGCTGCTCTACATGTGGCTCGTCATCCTCCTCGAGTCCGTCTACGGCAACCGCTTCGGATGCATCGTGAGGTCGCCGCCCGGGTTCGAATGCGACGCCATGTTCGCCATCCGATGCCGGTCGGCCTCGCGTCGCCATTCCGGTTGGTGGCGGGCTGGCTCCTGCCCGCCGGCCTCCTCTTCCTGCTCGTCGAGAGCCTGCGCGAGGCCTTCGAGGAATCGCTCAAGGCCAGCCTCGACACCTTCTTCGGCCGCATCGTCCATGCCGATCCCTACGCCCTCTTGGGCACCACTGACCAGCGCGGCGTGCGGCCGCCGGGCTGGACGCCGCTGCCCGACGGGCTGGAGCTCGGCGGTTTCGACGACGGCGAGTTTCATAGCCAGACAGAGCGCGCAGTTTTACTGGTGAACCGGGCCTGGGCGCGGCAGGACCCGATGGCGGCCCGAGAGGTGGTCGCCACCCAGTCGTGGGTTGCCCTCAGCGCACTGATCGACGAGTCCCGACGCTATCGCCGGGCCGGCATCCTGCTGGCCGGGCTGGAGATCCCCGGGGGCCGCGTGCTCCGCAGCGGGTTCCTCGACGGGCTGGAGGCGGTCACCGCCCGGCTCGAGGTTCGCTGCGCCGATCCGGCCACCGCCTGCGAGCAGGACTGGACGTTCGTGCGCCCAAAGGGCGGCGCCTGGCTGATGGCCGCCGTGGAGCCGGTGGCCAAGCAAGAGGAGAGCCGGCCGCGTGACAGCGGCGACCGGCTCGAACAAGCATGAGTTCGGACTACTTCTTCTTGGCCGCGGCCTTCTTGGCCGGAGCGGCCTTCTTGGCCGGCGCCTTCTTCTTGGCCGGCGCCTTCTTCTTCGCCATGGATGTCACCTCCTTTTGCAGTCGGTCGGCAACTTTCGGTAGCCGCGGTCGCAGAGGATGCACCAAAACGCCGCCCTGTGCGCGCTTTTAAGCTGGATTTGTTGTGAGCGGAGCCGGCGCGCTGATCCGGGAGGCGGTTATATCCTGGCCGGGAGTGGAAGCCGTCCCTCATCGCTTCGGCGGCACCGAGTACCGCCTGGGGCGCAAGGAGATGGG
>DATCNF010000042.1:0-11339 GCA_036565325.1 Candidatus Dormiibacterota bacterium
CAGTGGCCGCCCTGGCCGCCCTGGCCGCCCTGGCCGCCCTGGCCGCCCTGGCCTTGCCCTTGACCCTGGCCCTGGCCTTGGCCCTGGCCCTGGCCTTGCCCTTGGCCCTGGCCCTGGCCTTGACCCTGTCCCTGGCCTTGACCCTGGCCCTGGCCCTGGCCCTGGCCCTGGCCCTGGCCCTGGCCCTGGCCCTGGGCGGCGGCCTGGGCCTGCTGGTCGAGCGGGGTCTTCGCTTGCTGGAGCCCGTTGGCGGCCTGGGCGGCGTCGCCCGCGAAGTCCTCTCCGCCCTGGAGCTGGTCGGTCTGGGAGGCGGCCTGGCTGAGGGCGGCCTGGGCGGCGGCGGTGTCGCCGCTCTTCAGGGCGTCCGACGCCTTCTGCAGAGACTGGCCGAGCTGCGGGTTGCCCGCCACCGTCGCGGCTTGCGCCGCCTGCGCGAGCGAGCTGGACAGCGCCTGCTGGTCGGACGCGCTCATCGAGCCCAGCGAGGAGGCGAGGTTGCGGAGCTGGGTGGCGGCGTTCCGGTTGTCCTGGGAAGCGAGCGCCTGGCCCGCCTTCTGGCCGGGGTTGGCCGACTGCGCCAGCGCCTGGCCGGCGGCGCTGGAGCCCTGCTGCTTGGCGCCCAGGTTGGGATCCTGCAGGTTGCGGATGTCCTGCTGAGCCTGGCTCAGCGCCGCCACCGCGGACTGCGGGTCCGGCGCGTTGCGCACCGCCTGCGCCGCTTTGTTGAGGTCCTGGATCAGGGCCTGGCGCTGGGCCGGGTCCTCGCCCGAACGGGCCTGCGCCTCCTTCTTGGCGATCGCCGCCACCTCGTCCGCGGCCTGGTTCTGGGCCGCCGCCGCGGCCCGGTGCTGGCGCAGCTGGGCGAGCGCGGGATTGGGGACTACCGAGAGCCCGATCGCCACCAGCCCGGCGGCCAGCACCACGGCCAGGGTGCGCAGCGGCCAGCCGCCCTGCACGACGTCCCGGGGGTCGGCCAGCGCCGCCCAGGCCTCGGCATCGAGGCGCTGGCGAGCCGGCAGGTAGGTCTTGACGGTGGAGAACTCGAGCGCGGTCGAGAGCCGCTCGCGAGAGCCGAGGTTGAGGTCGGCCAGGCGCGCGATCTCGGGAAAGGAAGGCCAGGCCCGCAGCCAGCCGACCAGCGCCAGCAGCAGGCCGGCCACCAGGCAGCCGGCCAGCACCGGCCAGGTCGGATCGATCGGGTACCTGCGGAAGGCCACCTCCGCCAGGGCGGCGCCGACGGCCGCGGCGGCCAGCCCGCGGACGCCCCAGGTCAGTGCCCGCTGGCCCACCACTTGCGCCCGGGCCCGGCGCAGGAACTGGTGGACGGAGTTCACGACGCCGCCTCCACGGCCACCGGCCGGGCCCGGCGCAGCGGCATCGCGCGCCGCCCGCGGACCAGCAGCACCGATCCGAAGATGGCGATCGCCGTCAGCGCCAGCTCGGAGGCCACGCACAGCTTCCACGGCTCCAGCTCCGGTCCCCAGCTCGCGGGCTGGCCGCCGCTCATGAACAGCAGCTGCAGCAGCCGCCCGAGGTGCACCGGGGCGCCCGACGGCGAGGTGAGGACCACGTACATCGCGAACAGAGGGTTGCCGTACGCCAGCGGGTGGAACTCAAACCCGGAAGCGCCCGCCACTCCGTCGCGGAAGGCATAGATGTAAGTGAGCAGGAGGCCGGCCACGAAGGTGCCCACCACCATGAAGAACGCCGCCGCGTAGGAGGTGACAGTGGCGGGCAGCGAGCGCTTGAAGAGCGCGCTCCAGAAGAGGGAGACCGCTCCGATCGAGACCGCGGTCACGATCGTCAGGACGTGCGCCAGCACGAACTGCTCGAAATCGATCCCGCCGAAGAGGAAGACGGCCGCGAAGAGCGGCAGCGCGGTCAGGATCAGGAGCACCAGGTAGGCCAGCGACGCCACCAGCTTGCCCCACACGATCCCGAACGCGGAGACCCGGCTGACCAGGAGCACGTCGAAGGTCTGGCGCTCCCGCTCGCCGCTGATGGCGCCCGCCGCCAGCGCCGGCGCGAAGAGCGAGATCAGGGCCAGCTGGAAGAAGGCGAGCGAGACGAAGACGCTGCCCCCGATCTGGGCCGAGCTGGCCGTCCGGGTGTACTGGGAGGTGAGGACCGCGATCGTGAAGATCGCGTAGCCGAAGGCGCCCAGCAATCCGAGGTAGAGGGTGATCGCCAGCGGCGCCCGCCAGGAGCGCATGCGCGAGATCCCGTCTTTGACGACCAGCGGGTTGTCGAGGCCGCTCAGCACGGCCTGGAACCAGCTCATCGGGTGGGCCTCTCCTCGCCCGGCTCGGTCAGGCGCATGAAGGCTTCGGAGAGGTCTCCGGCAACCGGGGAGAAGGCGCGCAGCGGCACCTTCCGGCCGACCAGGTGCGCGAGCAGCTCGGCGTCCTCGAAGCCCTCGCCCACCGTGATCTCGATGTGGTCGCCGAGCAGGTCGACGGCGAGCACGCCCGGGTGCTCGGCGAGCACCTCCTCGGCGTTGCGCATGGCTCCTTCCTCGGCCTCCACCAGGTCTATCCTGAGCCGCCGGCCGGCCACCACGCGGTCCCGCACCTGCTCCATGGGGCCCACGGCGACCATCCGGCCGCGGTCGATGAAGCCGACCCAGGTGCACAGCTCCTCGAGCTCGGGGAGGATATGGCTGGAGACCAGGATCGTCTTGCCCATTCGGCGCAGCTCCCGCACCAGCTCGCGCATCTCGACCCGTGCCCGGGGGTCGAGCCCCGAGGCCGGCTCGTCGAGCAGCAGCACGCGGGGGTCGTGGACCAGCGCCCGGGCCAGGCAGAGGCGCTGCTTCATGCCCCGCGAGAGGGTGTCCACCTGGGTGTCGCGGCGCTCGCCGAGGTCGACCAGCTCCAGCAGCTCGAGGGCGACCCGGCGGCGCCGGCTGCGGACCACGCCGTGGCAGGCCGCGTAGAACTCCAGGTACTCGACCGCCGTCAGGCGGTCGTAGACGCCGAAGAAGTCCGGCATGAAGCCCACCAGCTCTCGGACCGCCCCCGGGTCGTCGCCGACCGGGATGCCGCCGATGGTGGCCGTGCCGGAGTCCGCGGGCGCCAGGGTGGCCAGGATCCGGATGGTCGTGGTCTTGCCGGCGCCGTTGGGGCCCACGAAGCCGAAGATCTCGCCCTTGGGGACGGCGAAGCTGACGCCGTCCAGCGCGAGCTGGCGTCCGAACCGCTTGCGCAGGCCCTCGATGGCGATCACGAGCCCACCAGCTGCAGGGAGGAGTTGACGACGCCCGTGTTCTGTTCCTGCGCGCGCACCCGGATCACCCCTCCGGCGGTCTCGCCCGGCTTGAGGTCGATGCTCAGCGGCCGCTGCGCCACGCCGGCCGCCGCGGCCGGCAGCGCCCGCCAGCTGTCTGCGGTCCAGTCGTAGATCTCGACCGACTTGACCGGCGGCTGGAAGGCCGACGAGGAGCCGCTGGCGGCGGGATAGGCGACGTACTGGAGCTTGACCGGCCCGCTGTAACCGGCGGGCACCTTGAGGTCGTAGACGTCGTAGTGGAAGGGGATGGAATCGGTCTGGGCCACCAGCTCGGGCCGGAGCGCGATGCCGGACAGGGAATCGGCCGACTCCAGGCTGACCGGCTGCAGGATCGCCGCCACGCTGCTGCGCGAAGGCCGGGTGCCATCGACGTCGAGGGTGCCCGAAGAATCGGTCAGCGCGACGACGTTGAAAACGCCCTGGCGGCTGTCCGCTGCCTCGGCGATGGCGATCCGCAGCAGGGACGCCCGCCGGAAGTCGGTGCCCGCGGTCCCGGTCCCCGGGTCGTAGGGCCGCTGGTTGGCGGCGTCCAGGGAGGCATCCACGGCGGCCGTGGCATGGGGTCCGAGGTCGGGCGTCAGCGTCGACTCCTGGCCGGTCCCACTCACCAGCATCACCTGCTGCAGGGGCCGGTCGCCGGTGTTGCGGAGCGTGCCCACGATCCGGCCGTTGACCAGCCGCAGGTGTGCCTCCACCCCGGCCGCGGGCTGAGTGGGCGCGCGCGAGACGGTCAGGGTCTGGAGCGTCCGCATGCTGTCGTAGACGCTGTTCTGCATCACCACCCGGGGCCGGCTGCCGCTGTCCACGATCGCCGTCTCACCGCTGCCCGCCGAGCCGCTGTTGGTGCTGAAGGCGGTGGAGGCCATGGTGTTGGCGGGCAAGGTGACCGTGAAGTCACCCCGGCGGGGCGTGAAGATGCCGTGGTAGGCCTGGACCTCCATGGCCCCGTCGGGGGTGACCCGCACCACCTGCACCTCGCTGTCCAGGAAGTTGACCCCCCGCTGGCCGAGGCCCGCCAGGTAAGCGGTCGCCGTGAAGGCCACCGCCACCGCCGGCACCGTGACCCACATCAGCTCGCGCCTGCGCATGCCTTTGAGCGCCGCGTAGTTGACGGGCCCCGCCAGGAGCACGTACAGGACCAGCAGCCCGCCGATCAGCCCCACCGGCGGCACTGACCCGGCCGGGGTGCTGCCCAGGATCGAGTAGAGGTCCTCGGGCGTCGCGAACGTGCCCTGCGCGGGCGGCACGCCGGGGCCGTTGACCGGCGCGCCGATGAACTGCTTGCCACGGCTGCCACCGCTCTGTGTCAGCAGGGCCTGGTCCAGGGCCAGCGTCCAGGCCAGGCCGGACATGCCGTCGGAGGTGCTGCTCAGCGGCTCGGCCAGGGGATCGAAGAGCAGTTCCACGATGCGGCCGGCGCCGTATTCGCCCTCCACGATCAGCGGCTTGCCGCCGGGCGCACCCACCACCACCGTGCCGTGGGTAACCGTTCCGGTCACCACCGGCACCAGCAGGTCGACCGGGTTGCCGACCAGGTCGCCCAGGGGCCGGATCGAGGCCTGGTCGGTGGCCGCGGGCTTGAAGGGCCCGAAGTCGCCCAGCGGAAGCAGGGTCCGGCGCCAGGAGCTGCCCGCCGCCACCACCAGGCTCCCACCCAGGCCGACGAAGTCGCGCAGGGCGCGGGCCTGCGCCTCGCTCAGCGAGTTGGTGTCGAAGTCCTCGATCACGATCCCCTGCAGCCCGCTGAGGAAGGCGGCATTGGTCGGAAAGGCCTGGGCCGAGGCGAAGCGCGAGAACTTGACGGTGTTGTCCGGCATTGGGCGCAGCGCCTGGATGCGCTGGTCACCCTGGGGCTGGTCGCTGAGCACCCCGACCGCAAAGCCGGAGCCGATGCCCTGGGTGGCGACGCCGCTGACCACGGTCCGGCCGGCGGCGTCCCGGAGCTCGGCCTGGTAGCCGGCGGGCGGCTGGAAGACGTAGAAGGTCACGCTCCGGGTGCCCCCCTTCGGCACCGTGATCTGGGCCCGGTAGTCGGGGAACAGGCCGCGCACCGAAAGGCTGTTCCGGCTGTCGATGGGGGTCATGTGGATCTCGCCGCTGAAGTCGCCGGCGCCGTCGTTGCGGACGGTGGCCACGTAGGGCGTCCAGGTGGACTGGGGCGCCGGGGTCTCCCAGCGCTCGGTCAGCGTGAGGGTCACCGGGACGTCGGTGGCGGCCTGGACGGGGGCGGCAAAGGTGAGCAGGCTCGCGCAGGCGGCAAACAGGGGTGCCAGCGCGCGAGAGATCCTCATGTCTCCTTCAACGCACGGAAACGGCGGTTGCGCTTCCGCGGTAACGCCAACCTTAATGATTCGCCGAGCGGGCGAGCATCAGCGATCCGTAATCGGCGGCGAGGTACCCAAGGCCTCCTCTGCCGGCCGATGAGCCTTTCGCCCGGCCCCCGAAGGCCTCGAGTGCCGGCGAGTGAGGGGATTGGAGCCGCTGCAGGAGATCAGGCCCGGCGCTCGACCCCACCTTGAATTAGCATGCTTGGGCGACCGCCCAGCGCGGGCCTGGGGCGGGCTTTGGAGGGGTGAGTCATGACGCGGTTGCGAATTGCCGTAGTCGGCCTGCTGGCCGTATTGGGGATGGCTTTTGGTAGTGCGACGGCTGCCTACGCCGTCGTCGGCCCGGTCAATGACTCGGGGACGATCGGCGGGGCGCCATACCAGATCCAGATCCCAGCTAACTGGAATGGCACACTGGTGCTCTACAGCCACGGCTACGTGGTGCCCGGCTCGCCATTGGTCGCCAAGGACGCGGGCGACCCCGCGACCGGCGCCACGCTGATGGCGATGGGCTACGCGCTGGCCGGGTCCGGCTACAGCCAGAACGGCTGGGCGCTGCAGCAGGCCTTCCACGACCAGATCGCGCTGCTCGACTACTTCGACCACACGTACGGCAAGCCCACGCGCACGATCGCCTGGGGGCACTCGCTGGGCGGCATCATCACGGCCGGGCTGATTCAGCTCAATCCGGAGCGCTTCGCCGGGGCGCTGCCGATGTGCGGCGTGGTGGCCGGTGGCCCGGGAGTCTGGAACCAGGGCCTGGACGCGGAGTTCGTGTTCAAGACGCTGGCATCCGACCCCGCCGCCGCGGGCCTACAGCTCGTGAACATCACCAACCCCGGAGCCAACCTCACCCTCGCCGAAACGGTCGCCGGCGAAGAGCAGGCGACACCTCAGGGGAGGGCACACCTGGCCCTCGCCGCCGCCGTCGGCGACACACCGGGCTGGTTCAACCCCTTCTCGCCGGAACCGGCAGCCGGCGACTTCGGAGCCCGAGAAGCCAACCAGTACCTGTGGGATTCCCAGGTCGACTTCCCGTTCCTCTTCGCATTGCGGGCCGAGCTTGAATTCCGCGCTCAGGGCAACCCGTCCTGGAATACGGGCGTGGACTACGAGCGCCAGCTGGCTCGCTCGATCAACAAGGACGAGGTGATGGCGCTCTACCAGACCGCCGGCCTGAACCTCCAGGCAGATCTCGAGAAGCTGTCGGATACGGCTCGCGTCGCTGCCAAGCCGTCAGCCCTGAACTACCTGGAGAACTACATCATTTTCAACGGCGACATCGAGCAGCCGGTGCTCACCATGCACACCACCGGTGACGGCCTGGTCCTGAACCAGGACGAGCAGGCCTACGCCAGCGTGGTGCGGTCGGAAGGCAACAACAACCTGTTGCGGCAGGTTTTCGTCCACCGCGCCGGCCACTGCACCTTCACACCGGCCGAGACCGTGACCGCGTTCAACACCCTGATTAACCGGTTGAACACCGGTCGCTGGGAAGACTCGACGGCGCCGGCAACGATGAACGCCGCGTCGGCCGCGCTGACCGGCCTCAACACTCTCGGCGGCGGGACCATGGTCGGCCCGTCGTTCATCGACTTCAAGCCCACCGTCTTCCTGCGCCCGTTCGACGCGCGCAACCTCGAACAGGGGAGGGATTAAACGGACTAAGACCCGCTTTCGATGCGGCCGACGTCGGTCAGGATTTCGGCTCGGCCGCGGACCTTGATGGCCGCGGTGAGGTCGGTGAACTGCGCCACCAGGACCTCACCGCGGTCCAGCTTCTCGGAGTGGTGCGAGCGGGTGTCGCGGCCCCGCGTCAAACCCATGATGGTGACCCCGTCCTCGAGCGCCTTGACCACGATGTAACTGCCCTCACGCGGGCTCGCGCCCTCACGATCCTCCATTGCGCTGCCCGTTCCCATTCCCGTTCTGCTTCCAGCGCGGCTGCTCGACCGCGACCCGCGGCCGCACCGCCACCAGGCGCGCCACCTCGCGGCCGAAGAGCGTGTCGACCTCGGCCACCAATGCGGGCCCGGCCGCGACATGGTAGCGATCGCCGGCCTTCACCGTGACGTCGCTGCCCTCGACCTGGAAGTGCAGGAAGACCTCGTCCTCGCCGGGGTGGCGAGCCAGCAGCGCGGTCAGCCGCTCGACCGCGTCGCTCTCCCCCACGGGCACATCGACGTGGAGCACCTGCCGGCGCTCGACGGGCACGCACTCGGGGTCGTCCCAGGTCCAGGCGAAGTCGACCACTATCGAGGCCTGCTCGGCCGGCTCCTCGACGTCGGGGCCCTGCTCGTCGTCGACCGGCACCGGCGCCGGCGCGGCGCCGGCGCTGCCGAAGGAGCGGTTCGAGGAGGCGCGGGCATCGACCTTGCCCTGGATCACCAGCGGGCGGTCGGACTCGAAGAGCCGCCGGTATAGCTCGTAAGCGGCCGGGAAAAGGATCAGGTCCATCCGCCCGGTCAGGTCCTCGAGCTCGGCGTAGGCCATGATCTGGCCCTTGCGGGTCACCACCCGGCGCAGGTCGCGCACGAGGCCGCCCACGCGGACTTCGTTGCCGGCCAGGTCGACTGTGATGTCGAGGGCGCGGGCGTCCGTGAGCTTGGCCAACTCGCCCGAGATCCGGTTCAGGGGATGGTCGCTGAGGTACAGGCCGAGCAGCTCCTTCTCGCCGCGCAGCTTCTCCTCGTCGCTCATCGGATCCACGTTGTCGGCGCGGTACTGGATGGTCGTGTCCTCGGCCGCCCCCAGCTCGAAGAGCGAGGTCTGCCCCGACTCCCGGTCGCGACGCGCCTGCTCGGCCACCCGCATGGCGTCGTCGAGCACGGCCAGCATCTGGTTGCGCTCGCCGAGGCTGTCGCAGGCGCCGCTCCGCACCAGCGACTCCAGCACCCGCCGGTTGACCTCCTGGATGCCGCCCACCCGCTCGCAGAGGTCCTGCAGCGACGCGAACTCGCCGTGCTCGTCGCGCTGGGCGCAGATCAGGTCGACGGCCTTGGCGCCCACGTTCTTGATCGCCGCCAGCCCGAAGCGGATGCGGCCGGGGCCGTCGATCGTGAAGTCTGACCGCGAGAGGTTGACGTCCGGCGCCAGCACCTCGATGGCGCGAGCCTTGCAGTCCACGATGCTGGCGGCCACGTCGTCCGAGTTGCCCGAGTAATGACGCAGCAGGGAGGTCATGTACTCGAGCGGGTAGTTGGCCTTCAGGTACGCGGTGCGGTACGACACCAGCGCATAAGCGGCGGAGTGCGCCCGGTTGAAAGCGTACTCGGCGAACTTGGCCACCACCTCGAAGATCTGCACGGCGCTGGTCTCCGAGATGTTGTTGGCGGCACAGCCGGCGATGAACTTGGTGCGCTGGAGCGCCATCTTGGCCTTGTCCTTCTTGCCCATCGCGGCGCGCAGGATGTCGGCCTCAGAGAGGGTGAAGCCGGCCAGCACGCGGGCCAGGTTCATCACCTGCTCCTGGTAGATCATCACGCCGTAGGTGTCGCCCAGCACCTGCTCCAGCAGCGGGTGCTGGTACTCGATGCGCTCGCGCCCGTTCTTGCGCGCGAGGTAGGCCGGGATGAACTGCATCGGCCCCGGCCGGAAGAGCGCGACCGCGGCCGTGATGTCCTCGAAGGAGTGCGGCTTCATCTCCTCGAGCATCCGCCGCATTCCCGAACCTTCGAGCTGGAACACGCCGTGGGTGTCGGCGCGGCTGATCAGCTCGTACGTCTTCGGGTCGTCGGGCGGGATCGTGTCCAGCGTAGGCGCGGTGCCCTGGTTCTCCTCGATCAGGCGCAGGCAGGTCGACATGATGTCGAGGTTCTGCAGGCCCAGGAAGTCCATCTTCAGGAGCCCGACCTCCTGGACCGCATTCATGTCGTACTGGGTGATGACCTGGCGCTGGTCGCCGTCCGCGGTGGCGGAGCGCGGGCCGTACTGCAGGGGCGTGAAATGGACCAGCGGCTGGGGCGCGATCACCACCCCCGCGGCGTGGACGCTGACGTTGCGCGAAACGCCCTCCAGGGAGCGGGCGACGTCGATCAGCTGCTTGAGGCTGACGCGCCGGCCGTCGGGCGCCTGGAGGGGCGCTGACTCATAGGCCTCGCGGAACTCGGGGACCTCCTTGATGGCGTCCGCCAGCGACTTGGAGCGGCCCTGGTAGATGGGCACCAGCTTGGCCAGGCGGTCGCACTCCTTGAGCGGCACGTCGAGCACCCGGCCCACGTCGCGGATGGCGGCCTTGGAGGCCATGGTCGTGAAGGTGATGATCTGCGCCACCCGGTCGGACCCGTACTTGTCGGTGACGTAGCGGATGACGCGCTCCCGGCCCTCGACCGAGAAGTCGCAGTCGATGTCGGGCATCGACACCCGATCCTTGTTGAGGAAGCGTTCGAAGATCAGGCCGTGCTGGATGGGGTCCAGGCCGGTGATGCCGAGGCAGTAGGAGACCAGCGAGCCGACCGCCGATCCACGCCCGGGGCCGGTCACGATCGCGTGCTCGCGGGCGAAGTTGTAGAAGTCCCAGACGATCAGGAAGTAGGAGGCGTAGCCGGTGGCGGCGATGACCTCCAGCTCGGTGTCCAGGCGCGCGTGGGCAGCGGCCGGGGGATCCTCGCCGTACCGCCAGTGCAGGCCCTTGACGGCCAGCCGGCGCAGGTACTGCTCCGGCGTCAGGCCGTCCGGGCAGTCGAAGGGAGGCAGCTGGGTGATACCTAGGTCGATCTTGAGGTCGACCAGGCTCGCCACGTCGAGGGTGGCGGCCAGCGCCTCCGGCAGGTCGGCGAAGGCCTCCGCCATCTCGGCGGCGGACTTGAGGAAGAAGGCCTGCGACTCGAACCGCCAGCGCCGCGGGTCGTCGTGGCGGGCCCCGGTCTGCAGGCAGAGCAGCACGTCGTGGGCCTCGGCATCGTGCTGGTGGACGTAGTGCAGGTCGTTGGTGGCGCAGAGACGGAGCTTGAACTCGGCGGCCAGGTCCTGGAGCGCCAGGTTGACCTTCTCCTGGCCCTCCACGCCGTGGCGCTGGACCTCGAGGAGATAGCGATCGGGGGTGAAGATGTCGCGGTAGGCCGCCACCGCCTCGCGGGCGCCCTCGAGGTCGCTGCCCGTGATCTTGCTGGCCACCTCGCCGCCCAGGCAGCCCGAGAGCGCGATGATCCCGGCCGAGTGCTCGGCGATGATCTCGCGGTCGATCCTGGGCTTGTAGTAGAGGCCCTCCATCTGCCCGGCCGAGCAGAGCTTCATGAGGTTCAGGTAACCCTCGTTGTCCGCCGCCAGCAGGGTCAGGTGGTAGGGGTCGCGGTCGGCCCGGCCCTCCTTGCTGTGGCGCGAGCGGGGGGCGACGTAGACCTCGCAGCCCAGGATCGGCTTGATCCCGGCCAGCCGGCATTCCTTGTAGAAGGGGACCGCCCCGTACATCACGCCGTGGTCGGTGAGCGCGAGCGCGGGCATCTCGAGCTCGGCGGCTCGGGCCACCATGGCCTTGATCCGGCTGGCGCCGTCGAGCAGCGAGAACTCGGTGTGGTTGTGGAGGTGGACGAAGGCGCGCGGCATCATCTGGAGCGGGTTGGCGGGACCCCGGACCGGTAGCTTAGCGCTGGGGCGGGGTAGCCGGACCGCGCGCCGTAACTGAGCCGCAGTCGGGCCGTTTCCATGGCAACATGCCAGCGCGTATGCGAAGAGCAGGCTCTCATTGGCTGGCGATCGCGGTGCTGTCCCTGGCCTTCGCAGCGG
>DATCNF010000043.1:0-2608 GCA_036565325.1 Candidatus Dormiibacterota bacterium
GCCGGGGAGGGGGTCGCACCTACACGGCGCAGGCGTACTGCGTGGTGTCGATGCGGGCGGTGCGCTGCACGGCGGTCTGCTCGTCGTGACCGATCTCGTCGTTGGTCAGCGCGTACGCCTGGTCGGGATTGCTGCTGGACGCCGCGAACACGATGCCCACCACGCGGCCACTGAGGTCGACCAGCGGCCCGCCCGAGTTGCCCGGCACCACGTGTGACTCCAGGATGTAGATCTGGCGGTCGACCGGGTTCTGGTTGTAGATGTCGCGGCCCTTGGCCGTGATCTGGGTGTCGATCACCGCCGGCTCCTCGGTCAGACGGCCACCCTCGGGGTAGCCGATCACGGCACCCTGGGTCCCGCGCTGGCCCGGCGCCGTGCCCGGCACCGTGAACCGCGCGCCCGGCACGTACAGGACGGCCACGTCGCGGTCGGGGTCGAAGAACACCACTGCCGCCGGGAAGGAGGACCCGTCGTCGCGGGACACCCGTGTGGTGGTGCCGTTGGTGCCCGAGACGACGTGGGCGTTGGTCACCAGGTACTGGGGCGCGATCGGGAAGCTGCTGCCCGTGACCAGGCCGCCGCAGCCCCGCCCGGTCACCTTCCAGGTCGCGGCGGCGGCGCGGTTGACGCCCGGGGTGTCGATGGAGGCGGGCGGCGGCAGCGGCTGGACGTCGGGCGGCAGCGCCGCGAAGGTCGGGGGGAACGGCACCCCGGCCAGGGTCCGCTCGACCCTGGACAGGAAGGAGGGCGGCCGGGGCGCGAAGGCGTCGAGCGCGCGCAGGATGCTCGAGCCCTGGACCAGGCGCGAGAGCTCGGGACTGGGCCCGCGGTCGAAGGTCAGGCCGAGGAACCACATCACGGAGAGCACGGCCACACCCGAGACCAGCGCGCCCCCCGCGCGCTCGGGCGGATTGGGGCCCGCGCCGTGCGCCGCGCGGTGGCGGGCAAAGGCGGCGACCACGTAGCCGAAGCTGGAGCCGAGGCTGCCGCCGACGATCAGCACCAGGACCGCGGCCAGCGAGCGGATGCGGGTGTCCGTGAGCCCCAAGAGGTCGGCGATACCGGGCGCCAGGGCCGCGCCCGCGACGACGCCCACGACCAGTCCCGCGTACTGGGCGGCGGAGAGCCAGAGTCCCCTCTGGTAGCCGTTGGCGATGCCGATGATCGCGGCGACCGCGATCACGAGGTCGACGAGGTTGATGTTCCTAGGGTACGGAGGGCGGGATAATGGCCCCGTGGGCTACCTGTACGGCGAGTGGCCGTCTGCGAACCTCTTCTTCGGGATCGTGTTCCTGGCGGCGGCCCTGGGCGTGACCGGGATCGGCTATTGGGTGATCCGCCACGACCGCCGAAACCGGATCGGGGAGGAGGCCGAAGCCCTCGACGGCGGCGAGCACGAGCACCTAAGCGAGGCCCATTAGCCACTGACCTGGCCCTTCGACCCCTCGGTCTACGCGGGCCTCGCGGCCCTCGTGATCGGGTACGCCGCGCTGGCCCGCGGACGCCAGGACTTCAGCCCGCTGCGCGGCATCTCTTACATCGTGGGGGTGGTCATCCTCTGGGTCGCGCTGGAGACGCCCATCGACACCCTCAGCGACCACTACCTGCAGAGCGTCCACATGCTCCAGCACGTGCTGCTGGGAATCCTCGCGCCCCCGCTCCTGCTGCTCGGACTGAGCCCCAGCATGGCGGCCACACTGGCGCGCTTCCCGGGCGTGCGCCTGCTCACGGAGCCGGTCGCGGCCCAGGTCCTGGCGGCCGCCGTGATGATCGGCTGGCACCTGCCGCCCCTCTACGATGCGACCGAGAACGAGAGCATCCACATCTTCGAGCACCTCACCTTCATCGCCTCGGGCGTGCTCTTCTGGTGGCCGGTGCTGGAGGCCACCTCGGCACAGTCCCGCTGGCAGCTGGGCGAGGTCGGAAAGCTCGCCTACCTGATGGTCGGCACCTTTCCCCAGGACGGGGTGGCGATCGTGCTCCAGTTCTCCCGGGTGCCCTTCTACGATTTCTACCGACACGCCCCGATGCTGGTTCCGGGCTGGGACGCCGTTATAGATCAGAACGTGGCCGGGACCGTGCTCCAGCTCATCGGCAAGACGTCGTATCTGGTCGCGGCCATCGTGGTCTTCTTTCGCTGGGTGGCACGGGACCAGGCTGGGGATCCCGAGGAGGTGCTTGGACTGCGATGAACACACGCTTCACGGAACTGGTCGGCTGCGCCCTTCCACTGCAGTTGGCGACCTTGGGCGGGGTGGGGTCGGTCGAGCTCACGGCCGCGGTGGCCGGCGCCGGCGGGCTGGGCATGATGCCGCGGTACCTCGTGACACCGGCCTTCGACGCCGTGACCGGGGCCCGGGGCATCAACTTCACGCGGCCCGACCGCTCGCTGGTGGACGAGGTGGTGGCGGCGGCGCGGCGGGCGCGTGTGATCGAGTTCTTCTGGGCCGCCCCCGACGCCGAGCTGATCAAGCCCGCGCAGGCCGAGGGCGCGCTGGTCGCCTGGCAGGTGGGCTCGGCCGAAGAGGCGGTCGCGGCCGAACGCGCCGGCGCCGACCTGGTGGTGGCGCAGGGCGTGGAGGCCGGCGGCCACGTGCGGGGCAGGGTG
>DATCNF010000044.1:0-15142 GCA_036565325.1 Candidatus Dormiibacterota bacterium
GCGCCGGCTCGTGCTCCGCCAGCCAGCTGTCGAGCCGGCGCGCGCCCTCGGTCGCGGTCAGGCGGCGCGCTTGGGCCGTAAGAGGTTCCCGGCCAGCAGGAGCACGACCCCGACCGAGATGGCGGAGTCGGCGATGTTGAAGACCGGCCACCAGTGGACCGTGATGAAGTCCGTGACCGCCCCGTGCACCAGCCGCTCGTACCCGTTGCCGAGGGTGCCCCCCAGGATCAGGCCCAGGAGCGCGTCATTGACCGTGTGGCCGGGGTTCCGCGCCACGTACACGACGAGCGCCACCGAGACCACGATCGACGCCAGCAGGAAGAGTGGGGCGCCCGCCTGTGCCAGGCCGAACGCCGCGCCCGCGTTGTGGGCGTTGGTGATCCACAGGAAATGAGGCACCACGCTGACCTCGGTGCCCGGCGCGATCGAGGCGTTGACGAGGCCCTTGCTGATGCGGTCGGCCACGAAGACCGCCACCGCGATCAGCACGAAGGCAAGGCGGCCCGGGGTCAGGACTGCTTTTTCAGCCCGATCCACAGATCCTCTCCTTCGATCTTGACGCTGGCCTCTGCCACTACCTCGCTCCGGCCCCGGATCACCTCGGTCGCCAGCACTTCGCGCGAAACGTAATCGGTCCAGCGCTCGAGCGCACCTGCCAGCACGCCGTCCTCGGCGTCCCAGCGCAGCCGGATGCGGTCCTCGACGTTGAGCCCGGACTTCTTGCGGAGGTCGTTGACCTGGCGCACGACCTCGCGCGCCAGCCCCTCGGCCCGCAGCTCCTCGTCGATCTCGGTGTCGAGGTCGACCTCCCGGGCGCCGAAGACCAGCGCCTTGACGTTGAGCTCGTCGCGCACGATCACCGCCAGCTCCTCAGGCAGCGGCTCGCCCGGCACCGACAGCGAGCGCAGTGGCTGGCGGACCCTGATCCGGGCCGCGTCGCGCGCGGCCAGCCCCTGCTCCACGAAGCGGCGCGCCCGGGCCATCTGCTGCTCCAGGTGCTCGTCGAACGCCTCGGCCTGGGCGACCGGGAAGTCGGAGAGATGCACGCTGGCGCCGCCCCGCAGGTTGCGGTGCATGGCGTCTGCCAGGAAGGGCGTGAAGGGCGCCATCAGCCCGGTCAGGGTGACCAGCGCGGTGTAGAGCGTCTGGTACGCGCTGAGCTTGTCGGCGTCGGACTCGCTCTTCCAGAAGCGGCGCCGCGACCGCCGCACGTACCAGTTGGAGAGGTCGTCCACGAAAGCCTGGATCGGACGCACGGCGCCGTTGACGTCGTAGCGCTCGAGGGAGCCGTCGACCCCCTCGACCAGCCGCGCCAGGCGTGACAGCAGCCAGCGGTCGAGCGCCGGGCGCTCCTCCGGCGGCACCGGCGCCGTCTCGACGTCGAAGCCGTCGACGTTGGCGTAGGTGACGAAGAACGAGTACACGTTCCAGAGCGGCAGCAGGAACTGGCGCACCACCTCCTGCAGATAGGTCTCGTTGGTGCGGATGTTCTCGCCGACGGTGGCCGAGCAGAAGAACCAGCGCACCGCGTCGGCGCCGAAGGTGTCGAACAGGAAGTTGGGATCGAGCACGTTGCCGCGCGACTTGGACGCCTTCTTGCCGCCCTCGTCGACGACGTGGCCGAGACAGATCACGTTCTTGTACGCGTTGCGCCCGAACAGCAGCGTGGAGATCGCGAGCAGGGAGTAGAACCAGCCGCGCGTCTGGTCGATCGCCTCGGATATGTAGTCGGCCGGGAAGGTGGCCTCGAACTCATCGTGGCCGGTGCGCGGGAAGCCGCGCTGCGCGAAGGGCATCGCACCGCTGTCGAACCAGCAGTCCATCACGTCCGGGATCCGGCGCGCGAGGCCGCCGCAGCGCTCGCACTCCAGCGTCACCTCGTCGATGTAAGGCCGGTGGAGGTCGGCGTCGGGCGCCAGGCCGATCTCCTCGGCGCTCTCGACGCAGCGGGTCTCGCCGCAGTCGTCGCAGACCCAGAAGGGGAGCGGCGTGCCCCAGTAGCGGGAGCGGGAGAACGCCCAGTCGACGTTGTTGCGCAGCCACTCGCCCATGCGGCCGTCCTTGATGTGCGCGGGCTGCCAGTTGGTCTCGGCGTTGTGCTTGATCAGCTCGCCCTTGTGCTCGCTGGTGCGGATGTACCAGCTGTCGAGCGCGTAGTAGATCAGCGGCGTGCCGCAGCGCCAGCAGAACGGGTACGTGTGGTGGATGGTGCCGGCCTCGTACAGCAGGCCGCGATCCTGCAGGTCCCTGCTGATCACTGGGTCGGCGTCCTTGACGAACATGCCGGCGAACTTCTCGACCTCCGGAAAGAAGCGGCCGCGCAGGTCGACGGTGTGGCGCACCAGGATGCCCTTCTCCTGGCAGAGACGCAGATCGTCCGCGCCGTATGCGGCCGACGTGTGCACGACGCCGGTGCCCTCTTCGAGGCTGACGAAGTCGGCGTCCACGACCAGGAAGGCGTTGGCCCCCTCGGGGACCAGGTACCTGTACAGGGGCTCGTAGCGAAGCCCGACCAGGTCGCGGCCGCGCATCCGCTCGACGACCTCGTAGTCGCCGTGCAGCACGCTCAGCCTGGCCTGGGCGAGGATCAGGTTCTCGTCGCCCTGGCGCACCTTCACGTAGTCGAAGTCGTTGCCCACCGCCAGCGCCACGTTGCCGGGCAGCGTCCAGGGGGTGGTGGTCCAGCTCAGGATCGAGGTCTGGGGGTCGTCGACCAGGCGGAAGCGGACGTAGACGCTGGGATCGGGCACGTCGTCCCGGTAGCCCTGCGCCAGCTCGTGGGAGGAAAGCGGCGTCATGCAGCGCGGGCAGTAGGGCGCGACCCGGAACCCCCGGTAGATGAGGTCCTGGTCCCACATCTTCTTGAGCGCCCACCACACCGACTGGATGTAGTCGGGGTTGAGCGTCCAGTACGCGTGGTCGTAGTCCTGCCAGAAGGCCATCCGCTCCGAGAAGCGGCGCCAGTCGTCGACGTACTCGAAGACCGACTCCCGGCACAGCTGGTTGAACTTCCCGATGCCGAACTCTTCGATCTGCTGCTTGCCCGAGATGCCCAGCTTCTTTTCGATCTCGATCTCGACCGGCAGACCGTGGGTGTCCCAACCCGCCTTGCGCTCGACGTAGAAGCCCTTCATCGTCCGGTAGCGCGGCACCACGTCCTTGAAGGCGCGGGCGAGCACGTGGTGGGTGCCGGGCTTGCCGTTGGCCGTGGGCGGCCCTTCGTAGAAGACGAAGCGCGGCCGCCCCTCGCGAATCTCGAGCGAGCGCTCGAAGGTGCGCTCGCGCGCCCAGGTCTTCATCACCTCGAGCTCGAGCTCGGGGAAGCTCACACGGCTGCTGACGTCGTCGAAGCGTTTCTTGGTCTGCATGGTTGACTCGTCCGGAAGGTCCTGGGACGAGTCATCGCCTGACCCGCGGTACCACCCAGATTCGCGGCACCCACCGCGCGCTCTCGTTGGTTCGGCTCGGGAGTGATCTCGGAACCGCCCGCGGTCGCCCCGCTCTCAGCTGTGAGGGGCTCTCTGCATGACCCGGCGGCGGTCCTACCTGTCTCCGTCTGCGCCTGGCTGTGAGTTTACCCGCCCCTGCGCAGGACGTTGATGAGCATGAAGATCAGAAAGGTCACGATCATCGGGCTGAGGTCGATGCCCATCGACTGCGGAAGCAGCCGGCGCACGGGCCCCAGGATCGGCTCGGTGAGCTGGTAGCTGATCAGGAACAGGCGGTTGCGGGGGTTGGGGCCGATCCAGGAAAAGGCGACCCGGACGAAGATCAGGATCACGAACAGGTAGAGGACGACCTGGAGCAGGCCGAGAACGGGTCCCATCGACTGGCGAGTCTACCCCGGGGCGGAACGGACCTTGCCCGAGGGCTGACCTGCAGACATTTCCGGCGTAGTCGGCACCCCGAGCGGCTGATTTGTCGACATCTCAGGGATCCGTCTGCTCGAACAGGACCCGGCCCAGGCGGAGCATCGTGCTGCCCGCGCGCACCGCCGCTTCGAAGTCCTGGGTCATCCCCATCGAGAGCATCGGCAGCTCGCGCCCCAGCCGCTGCTGAGCCTGGTCGCGCAGCCGCCACAGCTCCGCGAAGGCCGGTGCGGGGTCGCCGTCGGCAGCGGCCATGCACATCAGCCCCTGCACCGGCAGGAGCTGGGCCACCGCCGCCACCGCCTCGGGCGGGTCGAAGCCCTGCTTCTGAGGCTCGCGCGAGGTGTTGACCTGGAGCAGCACCGGCTGCTCGGGGGCGCGGCGGGCGATCGCCTCGGCCAGGCGCAGCGAATCGACGGAGTGGATCAGCGCGAAGCGGCCCGCGGCGTCCCGCACCTTGTTGGTCTGGAGGTGGCCGATCAGGTGCCACTCGGCCGCGGGCAGCGCAGCCAGCTTGGGGAGCGCCTCCGAGACCCGGTTCTCGCCCAGGCGGTGGAGCCCGGCTTCCAGCGCCCCCTGGCAGTCCTCCAGCGACCGCCCCTTGGTCACCGCCACCACCGCGATCGCGTCGGGGTCGCCGCCCGCGGCCAGGATCCGCTCCCGGACCAGCGCCAGCCGCGCCGCTATCTCAAGGCGACGAGACAAGCGAAGCGGGCGCCGTCTGGGCGCCGTCGGTGGGAGGGCAGGTCGGCCGACTCGAAGGTGCAGGTGCCCAGTACGTGGACTCGCCCCACGGGAATGCCCGCGGCCTCCAGCTGGGCTCGGTTGGCCGCCGCCAGGTCGAGCCGGAAGCGGCCCTCCGGGTCGGGTCGGGAGAAGCCGTTGAAGCGGGCGGCGACCTCGCCTCCCACCTGGTAGCAGCGCCCGCAGATCCCGGGGCCGATTCCGGCAACCAGGTCGGACGGCCGCGAGCCGTACTCGCGGACCAGCGCCGCGACCAGGGCGCCCGCCATCCCGGCCGCCGTGCCGCGCCAGCCGGCGTGGGCGAGCCCCACCGCGTGCTGACGCGGGTCGTAGACGAGCAGCGGGTAGCAGTCGGCGTAGGTGGCGAGCAGCGCCAGGCCGGGGCGGTCGGTGACGAGGCCGTCCACGCCTTCCACGGCGCCTTGCGCCGCGTCCACCCGCGACACCTCCACGCCGTGCACGGCGCCCGCCACGGTCAGCAGGTCGCCGTCCAGGCCGAGACGCGCGGCAAAAGCGCGACGCGCCGGCGTCAGGAGCTCCGCCTCGGTGCGCCGCATGGAGCCGAGCGCGGTGGTCGAGAAGGCGTGGGCCAGCCCCGGCTCCGCCGCCAGCGCGGGGATCGTCAGTAGACCGGTGGTGCCTGCCAGCCCAGGTACTCTCCGCCGGTCGTCGTGGCCAGGGCGGTCAGAGTCTCCCGCATCTTGGTGATGGCGCCCGGGGTCGGGATCATGGACATCACCGAGGTCACCGTCCAGCGGCCCTGAGGGTCGCTGCGCAGGTGGGAGCGATAGCCGTCCTTCTCCAGGACGTCCATGGCGCCGCGGGCGTCGGCTTCGACCTCGAAGCGCAGGAAGGCGCGCACCGGGTGCGGGAGGTGCAGCTTGGAGCCTTCCAGGCGGAGGTCGTCGAGGATCGCCAGGTCCTGCTCCGCCGGCGGGGCCAGGCTCTCGGGCGGCAGGGTGCGGCGTCCGAACCTGGGGACGAACCAGCCCAGCCAGTCCATTGGTTACAGCCTAACCACGTCCCCACCGCCGCCCTGCGGGCGGCACCTCCCCGGCGAGCGGGGAGGTCACACTCAGCTCCTCCTCGTGGAGAGGACCTGCTCTATCTCCTTCTTTACCTGCTGGAGGTCCATGAACTCGCGGTACACGCTGGCGAAGCGGATGTAGGCCACCTCGTCTAGGTCGCGGAGCTTGTCCATGACCATCTCGCCGATCTCCTGGCTGGGTATCTCCATGCGGCCCGACCGCCGGAGGTCGGCCTCGATCTCGTCCACGATGGCGCGCAGCTTCTCCTGTGAGATGTCGCGCTTCTCGGTCGCCTTGCGCAGCCCCATGACCAGCTTCTGGGGGTCGAAATCCTCGCGCCGCCCGTCCTTCTTGATGACGTAGAAGGGCACCGCCTCGATGCGCTCGTAGGTGGTGAAGCGCTGCCCGCAGTTCAGGCACTCCCGGCGGCGCCGGATCGCCTCGCCGACTTCCGAGTCACGGGAGTCCACGACCTTGAGATCGTGATGGCCGCAGTACGGGCAGCGCATTCGAGATCCCTACTGACGGTTGCGTAAGAAGGCGGGGATGTTGAGGTCCTCCTCGTCGGTCCCGAACTGGGGCCGCTTCTCGCCCACGGTCACGCCCAGGCGCTCCGCAAAGCCGGGCACGGAGTCGGTGGACAGCGCCGTCTCCGGCTTCCGCATACGGTTCCCGAAGCCGGCCGCGATCACCGTGATCTTGACCTCGCCCTGCATGCGGTCGTCGTTGACCACGCCGAAGATGATGTTGGCGTTGGGGTCGGCTGACGCCTTCACGATCTCGGCCGCCTTCTCGCACTCGTGGAGCGTGATGTCACGTCCCGCGGTGATGTTGAAGAGGATGCCCTGGGCGCCGTCGATGGAGGTCTCCAGGAGCGGGCTCGAGACCGCCTGCTTGGCGGCGTCCTCGGCGCGGTTGTCACCGGAGCCGAAGCCGATGCCCATCAGCGCCTCGCCGGTGTCCTGCATGACCGCCTTGACGTCGGCGAAGTCGAGGTTGATGGTGCCCGGGCTCACGATCAGGTCGGCGATGCCCTGCACGCCCTGCCGGAGCACGTCGTCGGCGATCCGGAAGGCCTCCTCGAGCGTGGTCTTGCGGTCGACGAACTGGGTGAGGCGGTCGTTGGGGATCACGATCAGCGCGTCGACCTTGTCGCGGAGCTGCTTGATGCCCTCGTCGGCAGTCTCGTTGCGGACCTTGCCCTCCCAGCGGAAGGGGCGGGTCACCACGGCGATCGTGAGGGCGCCCTGCTGCTTGGCGACCTCGGCGATGACCGGTGCCGAGCCGGTGCAGGTGCCACCGCCCATGCCGGCCGTGATGAACACCATGTCGGTGTCCTTGCAGAGCTCGGTGAGCTCGGCCCGGCTCTCGTCCGCGGAGTCGCGGCCCTTGGTCCAGTCCGCGCCCGAGCCCAGGCCGCGGGTGACCTTGCGGCCGATGTTGACCTTGACGTCGGCGTTGCAAGCGTCGAGCGCCTGCATGTCCGTGTTGACCGCGATGAACTCGACGCCTTTCAGCGCCGCCGAGATCATGCGGTTGACCGCGTTGCCACCGCCGCCACCGGCGCCGATGACCTTGATCCGAGCCCTGCCGTCCTGCCGATCGCCTTTCAGGGTCATATCGACCTCCAAGTTCTTTTCTGCGTCGTCTGCTGCCTCGTTTAGAAGAAGTCCCTGAGCCATCTCACCGTCCTCTGGTAGGCGGTTCCGACCACCTGCGAATGCGGGCCGCGGGCGCCGCTCAGCACCGCCGCGGGCGCCGAGTGGGCGCCCCATTTGACGAGCCCGACCGCGGCCGCAAAGGAGGGGCCGCCGGCCCTGTCGGCGAGACCGCCGACGCCGCAGGGCAGGCCGAGCCTGACCGCGGAGTCGAAGACCGCCTGGGCCGCGTCGGTGGTGCCCATCAGCCGCGCGGCGCCGCCCGTCACCACCACGCCCGCGGGCTGCCTGCCCTGGTAGCCGCTCTTCTGCACCTCCTCGCGCGCCATCTGGAAGATCTCGCGCATGCGCGGGCCGATGATCTCGGCCAGGAACCGCCGCGGCATGGCCTGGATGCGGTCGCCGCCCACTTGCCGGACCTCGATCCGCTCTTCGGACGGGATCACGTCGGGCAGCGTGTGGCCGTAGTTGAGCTTCAGCGTCTCGGCGTCCGCCGGCGTCGTGCGGAGGCCGATCGCGATGTCGTTGGTGACGTGGTTGCCGCCCACCGGTAGGACCGCCATCCGCAGCACCGAGCCGTCGGCGTAGAGGACCACGTCGGTGGTTTCGGCGCCAATGTCGACCAGACAGACGCCGAGGTCGATCTCGTTGGCGGTGAGCACGCCCTCGCCGGAGGCCAGCCCGTGGGCGACCACCTCCTCGACGTCGAAGCCGGACTGGTGGACACACTTGACCACGTTGTGGACGCTGGTCTGGGCGGCGGTCACGATGTGGGTCTCCACCTCCAGCCGCTGACCGGTCATGCCGACCGCGTCGCGCACCCCGTCCTGGCCGTCAACTGTGAAGCTGCGGGGCAGCACGTGGATGACCTGGCGGTCGCTGGGCACCGAGACCGCGCGCGCCGCCTCGATCACCCGCTCCACGTCGTCGTCGCGGATCTCGAAGCCGTGGTCGCGGCTCACGGCCACCACCCCCCGGCTGTTCTGGCTGGCCAGGTGGGGCCCGCCCAGCGCGCAGACCGCGGACTCGATGCGGAGGCCGGCCATGCGCTCGGCGGCGATCGAAGCCGCCTGGATGGCGGCGACGGTCTTGTCGATGTTGACGACCACGCCCTTGCGCAGCCCCTCGGCCGGCGCATCGCCGACACCGAGCAGCTGGACCTGGCCGTAGTCGTCGACCTCGCCGATAATCGCGGTCACCCGCGAGGTACCGAGGTCGAGGCCTGACACGCGCTTCCGCCGAGACAAGTGCTGGGAGATCTCCTGGGGTTGGTGGGTGACTTGGCGGGTCGCGGGCAGTATAACGCGCCGGGGCCCGTAGGACTAGATGTTGTGGGTGAATTCCCGGCACACCGTACAGGTTGGGTGGTTCCGCCGCCGCTGACGGGGCCGGTAGGCTATATCTTGTAGCCGGCTCCCCGCCTCGCCGGAGTGGCGAGCGCATCCTAGGAGCTCGATGCCGTCCCGATTCCAGCCGGGGATCGATCTCACCGCGGTGCCCGGTCCCGACGCCCTGCTCTTCGCCTTCGCGGGCGACCGCCTGCTGGTGGTCGCCGACTCCCCGGCGGGCGCCGACCACCTGGGCGAGCTGGCCGCCAACGCCCTCTACATCGGCCGCCTGGACGGCCGTCCCTGCTTCGCGGTGGCCGTGGACGAGGCGTCGGCGGTCCCCGCAGGCGTGGTGCCGGCCGGGCTCCGGGAGCTGTTCGGGCGCCTGGAGCCGCCGCTGCATGGGGTCGCGGGCCGCGCCTTCCAGATGGTCGAGTGGTACCGGTCGCATGCCTTCTGCGGCCGCTGCGGCCACCCGACGCGACCGGTCGACCACGAGCGGGCGCGCGCCTGCGAGGCCTGCGGCGCCACCTATTTCCCGCGCATCAACCCCGCCGTGATCATGCGCATCCAGCGCGAGGGGCGGATGCTGCTGGCCCGCAACCGGTCGTTCCGGGGTCCCTTTTTCAGCGTGCTGGCGGGCTTCGTGGAGCCCGGCGAGTCGCTGGAGGAGACGGTCGCCCGGGAGGTCGAGGAGGAGGTCGGCCTGGAGGTCACCGACGTGCGCTACTTCGGCAGCCAGTCCTGGCCCTTCCCGAGCCAGCTCATGGTCGGCTTCGTGGCCACCGCTGCCCCCGGGGAAATCGATTTGCGCGACTCCGAGATCGAGGAGGCGCGCTGGTTCGCGCCCGGCGACGAGCTGCCGCCGCTGCCGGGGCCCTTCAGCATCTCCCGGCGTCTCATCGACGACTTCCTAGAGCGCGAACCGCAAAAGGTGCGCAGCGAGCAGGGCCACCGCTAGGGCGATCAGGACCACGCCCGCCAGCCGTTCGGCCCCCTCCCTCACCCTCTCCCCCACGCGCGCGCCCAGCGCCAGTCCCAGCTGCGACACCGCGAAGGCCTGGGCGGCGATCAGCGCCACCACCAGCGCGATCGGTACTCGGAGCAGGCCCATCGTGAAGCCGATCGCCAGCTCGTCCAGGCTGACGCTGAGACCGAGCCCCAGCAGTGCCAGTCCGCGAGCCGTGAGCAGGCCACTTGCGCGCCGCTCCTCGCGGTCCTCGTCCTCGCGCAGCATGAGCACGCCGGCCAGCACCAGGACCCCGGCCGCCAGGTAGTCCGCGGTGCCGGACAGCCGGCCGGCGAGGAGCCACCCCAGGCCGAGCCCGACCAGGGGCATGCCGCTCTCGAAAAGGGCGAACACCGCACCCAGGCGCAGCCGGGCGGCCGCCGGCGGACGGCTCAGCCCGACCGCAGCGGAGATCGCAAAGGTGTCCAGGCACAGCGGCAGCACCAGGGCCGCCACCTTCAGCACGGCTCAGAGGTAGTGGCGGCGGATCGAGGCCAGGTTGTTGAAGATGCGCACGCCGAAGGCCACGATGGCCGCGATCGAGAGGTCCACGCCGAGCTTGTCCCCGACGTACGTCAGGCCGCCCGCAAGCGCCATGTTGGTGACCACGCCGGACAGGAAAACGCGGGGCTCGAAAGTGCCCGCGATGTAGGCCTTGAAGGCTCCGAAGATGGAGTCCAGGCCGGCCAGGAGGGCGACCGCGGTGTAGCGCGCGTAGGTGATCGGGATGGTGACCGGGGAAAGCAGGCCGAGAGCCACGCCGACCACGGCGCAGACCACCGCGACCACGATCACGCGCACGAGATCACCGGCTGGACCACGACCGAAGGGCTCGGCGAGGGCTTGGCGGTGGCGGCCGGCGAAGGCGTGGGCGTGGCCGGCGGCCTGGCCGACTTCAGCTTCACGGCCGGCTCGCTGGGGTTCATGAGGTTCACGTAGTCGAGGTCCGGGCTGTTGAAGTTGACGTCGGTCGAGATCGACTTGAGGGCGGCCAGCTTGTCCTTGAGGGCGGCGACCTCCTCGGGCGTGATGACGCGCCCGAAGAGAGCCCGCCACCCCTTGCCCGCGACCATGGTCAGGTTGCCGCAGCCGTCGACCTGGAAGCCGGCCACCGTCTGCCCGATCAGCGCCGGCAGCTGGCGCTGGATGTTGACCAGCGCGGTCAGCAGCGGGAGCTCCAGCGGCGCCTGCCCGACCCTGGGCTCGGCCCCGGCCGGGCCCTGGATGTCGAGGACGGCCGTGCGGTCGGCGGCGGGGCCGAGCACGATGCCCCGGTCCGACAGGTAGAGGGGCCGCCCCTGGGGCCCAGCGCGATAGGCGGCCACCGGTTGCCACTCGTCGACGGCCACCACCACCCGGTCGGGAAGCTCGGTGCTGACCGTGGCCTCGCGGACCCACGCGGTCGCCGTCAACTTCCGGCGGATCGTAGCAGCGTCCACGGAGAAGACCGAGACCGGGTGGTCGAGGCCCGCGATGCTGCGGACCTGCTCCGGTCCCAGGCGCCCGGCGCCGCGGACGTCGACATGGCGAACCTGGAACAGGGGCCCCGACACCAGGAAGGCCGCCAGCCCCAGCTCGGCCAGCGCCAGCACCGCCGCCAGGCCGCGCCAGCGGGGCCGGCCCTCCTCCTTCTCGGTGACCGCGTTGGACTGGCTCCAGACCTGGCCCGCCAGCCGCGCCGCGGGCGGTTTGTGGCGCCAGCCGAAACCGGGCCGTGGGAACCGCGAGGCGCGGCGCTTGCGCGGTTTCATTCTGGGCCCACCCGCGCCTCATGTCGCTCCACGGCATGCCGCACCAGGCGCTCGCAGAGCTCCGGAAAGTCGATCCCTGCCGCCCGCGCCGCGTCCGGGAAGAGCGAGAGCTCGGTCAGGCCCGGGACCGTGTTGACCTCCAGCAGCCAGCACTCGCCCGCGCTGTCGACGATCAGGTCGACCCGGGCGAAGCCTTCACAGCCGAGGACGGCGAAGGCCTCGCCCGCCACCACCCCCGCCCGGCGGCGCGCCGCCTCGGGGATGCGGGCCGGGATGATGTGGTGCGAGCGGCCGGCGGTGTACTTGGCGTCGTAGTCGTAGGTCTCGTTCTCGTAGGTGATCTCCAGCGTGGGCAGGACCTGGAGGTCCGGCGTCGCCAGCACCCCGACCGTGATCTCGGTGCCGGCCACGAAGCGCTGGACCATGACCCGCCGGTCGTAACGCGCCGCCAGCACCAGCCCGGACGCCGCCGCGTCGGCGTCCTTGGCGATGGTGAGGCCGATGGTGGAGCCCTCGCGCACCGGCTTCACGACCAGCGGCAGGCCGTACGTCCTGACCAGCCGCTCCACCAGCCCGCCGTCGACCCCTTCGACCGCCTCCCACTCCTCGAAGTCGGGGATGGGTAGGCCGGACGCCGCCAGCAGCTGGTTGGTGCGCGTCTTGTCGATGCAGAGCGCGCTCGCCAGCACGCCGGAGCCCGTGTAGGGCAGGCCCAGCAGCTCGCACATCCCCTGCACGGTCCCGTCCTCGCCGAGCCGCCCGTGGAGGGCGATGAACACGCACTCGAAGCCGCCGTCGCGCAGCAGGTCCCAGGTGCGCTGGTCGAGGTCGACCGTGTCCACCTGATGGCCGCGCGACTCCAGCGCCTCCCGGCACTGCGTCCCCGAGCGCTGCGAGACCTCGCGCTCGGCGGAGCGGCCGCCGGCCAGCATCGCGATCCTCACGAGGTGAATCCCACCATCTCGACCTCGGGCTCGAGCTCGATCCCGAAGCGCTCGCCCACCGCGCTGATGGCGCGGTCGATCAGCCTGCGCACGTCGTCGGCGGTGGCGGCGCCGTGGTTGACGATGAAGTTGGCGTGCAGCTCGGAGAACTGGGCGCGGCCCTCCCAGGCGCCCTTCAAGCCCGCCGCCTCCACCAGCCGGCCGGCGGAGTCGCCGGGCGGGTTCTTGAAGACCGACCCGCAGTTCTTGGTCTTGATCGGCTGCGTGCGGTTGCGCTCGGCGGTCAGGCGCGCCATCTCGCGCTTGGCGGCCTCGCCGTCCCCGGGCCCCAGCTGGATGGTGGCGGCGGTGATCAGGGCGCCGCGCAGCGGGCCCTCCCGGAAGGCCGAGGTGCGGTACCCGAGCCCGAGCGCGCTCGCGGCCCAGGTAGCCCGACCTTCACCGGGCATGTATCCCTCCGCCTCGACCAGGACCTCGCGCAGCTCGCGGCCCCAGCAGCCCGCGTCCTGGTAGACGGCCCCGCCGACGGTGCCGGGCACCCCGATCGCGAACTCGAACCCGACCAGGCCGGCGTCGGCGGCCAGGCGCGCCAGCCGCATCATCTTCAGCCCTGCGCCCGCGCGCACGCGCGGGCCTTCGACCTGGTGCTCGCGGTTGACCACGCGCAGCACCAGGCCGTCGAAACCGGCGTCGGCGACCAGCAGGTTGGTGCCGGCTCCCAGGACCAGGTAGGGCACGCCCCGCCGCGCCGCCTCCTCGACCGCGCGCTCCAGCTGGTCCACCCTGCCCAGCTCGCAGAACCAGGCCGCGGGGCCGCCGATGTTGAACGACGTGTGCCGGGCCAGGGGATGGTCCCGCTCCACGCCCAGCAGCCCGTCCAGCCAGGCCTCCTCAGTTTTCGTGCGCCAGCTCACTGCCCAGCTTCCAGATGTCGCCGGCGCCCATGAAGAGCACGAGGTCGCCGTTGCCGGCCAGGTCGGCCAGCGCCTCGCGGACGCTGCCGAAATCGGGGGTGAAGCGCGCGTTGCGCATCTTCATCGCCAGGTGGGAGCCGGAGACCCCGGTCGGGTTCTCCTCGCCGGCGGCGTAGATCTCGGTCACCAGCACCGCGTCCGCCTCGCCGAAGCTGTCCGCGAACTCGTCCAGCAGCCCGGAGGTGCGGCTGAAGCGATGGGGCTGGAAGACGGCGATCAGGCGCCGGTAGGGGAGCTCCCGGGCGGCGGCCAGGGCCGCCCTCACCTTGCGCGGATGGTGGGCGTAGTCGTCGTAGATCGTGGCCCCGTGCCAGCGGCCCAGCATCTCCATCCGCCGGTGGGCGCCGGTGAAGCTGGCGAGCGCGTCGCGGACCTGGTCGAAGGCCACGCCCAGCTCCATCGCCATGGCCGCGGCCGCGGTGGCGTTCTGGACGTTGTGGGCACCCGGCACCGACAGCCCGATCCGGCCCAGCTCCTCGCCCCGCCGCCAGAGCCGGAAAGGCCGGTCCTCGCTGCAGCGGTAATCGGAGCCCTCGGCAAAGCCGTAAGTCACCCTGCGGGCCGGGGTCTCGAGGCGGACCGCCAGCTCGTCGTCGGCGCCCACCACCGCGACTCCGTCCTCGGAGAGCCCGGCCAGGAAGCGCTGGAACACCTCGGCCACCGCCTCCACGTTGGCGAAGTGGTCGGGGTGGTCGAAGTGCACGTTGGACACGATCGCGTGCGTCGGGTGGTGCAGGACCAAGGAGCCGTCCGACTCGTCGGCCTCGGCCACCAGCCACTCCGAGCGCCCCGCCCGCGAGCTGCGGCCGTCGCCGACCAGCACCGTGGGGTCCCAGCCGGCCGCGGTCAGGACCTGCCCGAGCATGTGCGTGATCGTGGTCTTGCCGGCGCTGCCCGCCACCGCCACCGAGCGGCCGGTGGCGAAGAGGTCGGCGAGCGCTTCGGCGCGCGTCATGACGCGCACCCCCATGGAGCGCGCGGCCTCCACCTCCGCGGCGCCCGCGCGCACGGCGCCGGAATAGATCAGCCAGTCCGCCGAGAGCACGTGCTCGGGGTCGTGGCCGAGCATGACGCGGGCGCCCGCGGCCTCGATCGCGTCCAGCGCCTCGGACTCCTTGATGTCGCAGCCCGAGACCTGGTCGCCGCGCGCCAGGTACACGCGGGCCAGGGCCGACACGCCGACGCCGCCAATGCCCATCAGGTGGATGCGCGTCACGCCTCACCCCTACCCCTCCCCGTCGGGGAGGGGGTCACTTGTTCCAGGACACGAAGCACGCGGCGATCCGCGTCCGGGCGGCCGAGCGCGGCGGCCGCGCGCGCCATCGCGCGCAGGCGCTCGGGGTCGAGCGCGTCCAGCTCGTGTAGGAGGCGGGGCCCGGTGAAGTCCGCGTCCGCCACCCGCACCGCCGCCCCGGCCTCTACCAGCGCCTGGGCGTTGAGCTCCTGGTGGGCGCCGCCGAAGGTGCCGGGGACCAGGAGCGCGGGCAGGCCGACCGCGGTGATCTCCCCGATCGTGCCCACGCCGGCCCGCGAGACCACGAGGTCGGCCCGCGCCATCAAGCCCGGCATGTCGTCGCTGAAGGCGAGGCCGCGGTACCGGGGCTCGCCGGCGCTAAGCCGCTCGACCTCGGCGCCGCCCTGCCGGCCCGCCACGTGGATGACCTCGCTGAAGCGTTGAAGCAGGCCGTCCAGCGCCTCCCAGACGGCGTGGTTGAGGCGGCGGGCGCCCTGCGAGCCGCCCGTGACCAGCAGGGTGCGCGCCGGTGCGGCCGGGGTCCGACGTGCGAACCCGGCCCGCAGCGGGATCCCCGTCAGCACCGTCCGCACCCGCGAGCCG
>DATCNF010000045.1:0-4805 GCA_036565325.1 Candidatus Dormiibacterota bacterium
CGTTTTCAGATCCAAGCGCAGCCTTTCACAAGGAAGCTCGAACACCAATCTTCATTCCACGGTGGCGACACGACTGCTCCCGAGCTGGCGGTCGTACTCGGGCGCCGATCAGCGCGATCCCGCCCAGGGAGTGGCCGAGCACCAGGTCGGCGCCTGGCTCCAGGGTCTCCACCAGGTCGCCCGCCCATGCCTCCGGCGTGTAATCACTGCGGCCGCTCCGGCCGTGGCCGCGGAGGTCGGGGGCCAGAACGCGGTATCCGCGATCGACCAGGACCTCCGCCACCCGGCCCCAGCCGGCGCCCTCGGAGGTGATGCCGTGGACCAGCACCGCGGTCCGGGGGCCGCTCCCCCACTCCTCGACGTGGAGTTTCAGCGCTTGCTTTCCTGGCCGCTGATGGCCTCGTCGGGCAAGGCGCCGGCACCGGCGACGGCCTGCATCACCTCCGGGAGGGCCCCTATGACCCGGCCGAAGAGCCGCTGCTCGATGGGCGCCACCACGATCTCGGACTTGCGCCGCAGGATCGCCCGCACCACGGCGTCGGCCACCGCGCTCGGCTTGGTCAGGCGGACGGGCACCCGGGCGCCGCTCTCGGCGAACATGCCCGCCTCGTCGACGAAGGTGGGACTCACCACCGAAACGCCGACCCCGGTCCGCCGCAACTCGGCGGAGAGAGCGTGGCCGAAACCGCGCAGCCCGAACTTGGTGGCGTTGTAGAGGGAGCTCTTGGGGGCCGGGACCTTGCCCGCCAGCGAGGCCATGAGGACGATGTGGCCGTCCTTGCGCTCGAGCATGCCGGGCAGCAGGAGGCGGGTCATCACGATCGGGCTGCGCAGGTTCACGTCGAGGGCGCGGTCGATCTGCTGCAGCTCGAAGTCGCGGAGGCGGCCGCTGGCGGGCACGCCGGCGTTGGCGACCAGGATGTCGACGGGGCCTGCCTCCGCGACCAGGCGCTCGGCCTCGCCGGGCTGGGACAGGTCGGCCGCCACGACGCGCGCCTCGCGCAGGTCGGAGGCGACCTTCTCGAGCTCTTCCTGGCGGCGCGCCGAGAGCACGAAACGGCAGCCCTCGCGATCGAGGCGGCGGGCGATGTAGGGGCCGAGTCCGGAGGAGGCGCCGGTGAGGAGGACGAGCTTGCCGCGCAGCTCCTTCACTTCACTCCGAGTTAACCACGTCCCCCACCCGCTCCGGCTGCGCCGGAGCGACCTCCCCGGTGGGGAGGTGGACTTTTTTTAGGCTGACTCTCCCACGATTTGCGGGGGCTGGTCGGCTTCGTCCGTGTACTCGAACTCGGGCTCCTGGAGCTCGCGGATCGCCTTCTCGCTGATCACGCAGCGCTTGATGTCCGGGCGCGACGGGATCTCGAACATGGAGTTGAGGAGGACCTCCTCGATGATCGACTTGAGAGCCCGGGCGCCGGTGCCGCGGCCCAACGCCTTCTCGGCGATCGCGTTCAGCGAGGTGGGCTCGAAGACGAGGTCGACATTGTCGAGCGCGAAGAACTTCTGGTACTGCTTCACGAGCGCGTTCTTGGGCTCGGTGAGGATGCGGACGATGTCCTCCTCGTCGAGCGGGTGCAGCGTGACCGTGATCGGCAGCCGGCCGATGAACTCGGGGATGAACCCGTACTTGAGCATGTCCTGCGGCTGCAGGCTGGTCAGCACGTCGGTGATCTCCGCCTTGTCCTTGCGGGCGGCGGGCGAGCCGAAGCCGATCGACTTGCGCCCGATGCGCTGCTCGATGATCCGCTCCAGCCCGTCGAAAGCTCCACCGACGACGAACAGGATGTTGGTGGTGTTGATCTGGATGAAGTCCTGGTGCGGGTGCTTGCGGCCGCCCTGGGGCGGCACGTTGGCGACCGTGCCCTCGAGGATCTTGAGCAGGGCCTGCTGCACGCCCTCGCCGGAGACGTCGCGCGTGATCGAGGGGTTGTCCGACTTGCGCGCGATCTTGTCGATCTCGTCGATGTAGATGATTCCCCGTTCGGCGCGGCTGATGTCGAAGTCGGCCGCCTGGATGAGGCGGAGGAGGATGTTCTCCACGTCCTCGCCCACGTAGCCGGCCTCGGTCAGGGAGGTGGCGTCGGCGATCGCGAAGGGGACGTCCAGGATCTTGGCCAGGGTCTGGGCCAGGTAGGTCTTGCCGCAGCCGGTCGGCCCCACCATCAGGACGTTGGCCTTGGTCAGCTCGACGTCGCCGACCGACTTGGAGGCCGAGATCCGCTTGTAGTGGTTGTAGACCTGGACCGAGAGCACCTTCTTGGCGTGCTCCTGGCCGATCACGTACTGGTCGAGCGCGGCGCAGATGGTCTTGGGGTTGGGGATGAACCCGGTCTTGGCCTTCTTCGACCCGGCCGAGCGGCTGTCCTCCTCGAGCACCTCCTGGCAGAGGTCGATGCACTGGTCGCAGATGTACACGCCGGGGCCGGCGACCAGCTTGCGGACCTGGTCCTGGCCCTTGCCACAGAACGAGCAGCGCGTGTAGCGGCGGCGGTCTTCTCTGTCGTTCATGGGTTTCTAGGCGGGAGCCGGTGGATTATGACCGCGCAGTATGTCATTGGCAACGCCGATGCACTCACTGCAGATGTAGACGCCGGGGCCCGCCACCAGTTGAACGCCGCGCTCGCCCTTCTCCTTCCCACAGAAGGAGCAGCGAGGCTTGTGGCGGACGACCTTGGGCGTCTTGGGCCGGCGGCGCCAGATCATCTCTACGCCTTCCCGGCGACCTCCTTCTCCGGGGTGGGCAGGCTGTCGAGCCCCGCGGGGTTGGCGATGATGTCGTCGATGAGGCCGTAGGCCTTGGCCTGCTCGGGGGTGAGGAAGTAGTCGCGCTCGGTGTCCTGCTGGACCCGCTCGATCGGCTGCTTGGAGTGCTTGGCGATGATCCCGTTGAGGACCTCGCGGGTGCGCAGGATCTCCTTGGCGTGGATCTGGATGTCGGTGGCCTGGCCCTGCATCCCGCCCCACGGCTGGTGGATCAGGATGTTGGCGTGCGGCAGCGCGTAGCGCATGCCGTCGTGGCCGCCGGTGAGGAGGACCGCGCCCATCGAGTAGGCCATGCCGATGCAGATGGTCGCCACCTTGGGGCGGATGTACTGCATGGTGTCGTAGATCGCCAGCCCGGCCGTGACCTGGCCGCCGGGGCTGTTGATATAGATCGAGATGTCCTTCTCGGGGTCCTCGCTCTGGAGGAACAGCAGCTGGGCGATGACCAGGTTGGCCACCTGGTCGTCGATCGGGGTGCCGATGAAGATGATCCGGTCCTTGAGCAGGCGCGAGTAGATGTCGAACGCGCGCTCGCCCCGGTTGGTGCTCTCCACCACCATGGGGACCAGGTAGTCCATGGCCTCGCCATTGTAGGCCGGCGCTTTTCGCACTCCCTTACTTTGCACCTTCGTCCCCGGTTTGCCTCCCGCTTTCGGGTTCGGGGCCGCCGGCCCTCGCCACCAGCTGCTCCAGGATCTTGAGCCGGGTCAGCCGGTGCTTGAAGTAATCGCGCGCGGTGCGGTTGGCCACCAGCTCCAGGTACTTGTCGGTCAGCTCCGGGTCCCGGGCCGCCTCCGCACGCATGTATTCGAGGACCTCGTCGTCGGTGGGGTCGACGCCGAGCTGCTTGCCCGCCGCCTCCAGGACCAGGTCGACGCGGATGCGCGCCTCGGCGTCGGGCCGGGCCTCGGCGACATACTCCTCGGGCGTCTTCTTCAGGTAGGAGAGGTAGCGGTCGAGGCGGAGCCCCTGCTGGTGCAGGCGCTTCTCCAGGTCCTCGACCTGGTGGATGACCTCGTGGTCGACCAGCGCAGTGGGCACCTCGACCTGGCTGCCGTCCACCACCGACTTCACCACCGCCTGTTCCAGCGCCAGCTCGGAGAAGCGCTTGGCCGCCTCCTGGAGGTCCTCGGTGACCGCCTCGCGGAGCGCCGCCACGGTCTCCTGCTTGCCCTCGCTGACCTGCTTGGCGAACTCGTCGTCCAGCGCCGGCAGCTTCTTCTCCTTGACGCCCTGGATCGTGAAGCGCACCTGGGCCGCCCGGGAACGGAGCGCCTCGTCGACATGGTCCTCCGGCAGGACGATCTCGGCCTCGGCGACCTCACCCACCGACTTGCCCGCGACCGCGCTGAGGAGCTCGGGGATGAGAACGCCTTCCCTGACCTCCGCCTCCATCGCGCGCCGGCGCTCAGAGGGGATCTCCTCGCCGCCCACGCTGACGTCGATGTCGGCCACCACCACGTCGCCGGCCTGGACCGGCCGCTCGACCGGCGTGATCTCGGCCAGCGAGTCGCGCAGCTCCTCCAGGCGGCGGTCGACCATCTCCTCGGTGACCGTGGCGTCGGGCCGCTCCACCTCGAGCTTGTCGAGATCGGGGAGCGTCACGTCCGGGTAGACCGTGACCCGGGCCGTGAAGCGCGCGTCGTGGCCGCGCTCGAACTCGCCGATCTCAACCCGCGGCCGCTCCAGGGCGTCGATGCTCTTGTCGACCAGTACCTGGGCCACGATCTCGGGCACCAGGAGCTCGATCGCCTCCTCGCGCAGCGCGGAAGGGCCCACCCGGGCCTCGACGATCTCGCGGGGCGCCTTGCCGGGCCGGAAGCCCTCGATCTTGGCCTTGGACTGGAAGCGCTGGAGGGCGCGGTCGAAGGCCTTGTCCACCTCCGACTGGGGCACCTCCACGGCCAGGCTCAACTGGGAGCCCGGAAGCTCCTCCACCACGACAGAGAGATCGGCGATTGGCACCGGCCCGATTGTACGGAGGCACCGCCCGACCGTCGGGCGGGCTGCTACGGGTGCGGTTTGGGCGTCGGGGTGGGGGT
>DATCNF010000046.1:0-3075 GCA_036565325.1 Candidatus Dormiibacterota bacterium
GCCAACGGGTGGCGCGCGGCCGCCTGGGCGACATCGCCGCTCTGGCGAACTCGGAGGGCATCGAGTCGCCTGCCACCCTGGTGGTGGGCGAGGTCGTCCAGGCGGTTCCGCTCAGGCAGGGCGCGCCAGGCTGGGTCCCCGCGGCCAGGGCCCAAAGCTCGGCGGCGGCCGCAGGACGCTGATCCGACCGTCGGCCTCCCGGAAGATCTCCCAGCCGCCC
Source organism: Candidatus Dormiibacterota bacterium (assembly GCA_036565325.1). Taxonomy (GTDB): domain Bacteria; phylum Chloroflexota; class Dormibacteria; order Dormibacterales; family Dormibacteraceae; genus CF-28. Next base: position 221 of record DATCNF010000046.1, read on the forward strand.
TCGTGCACGCAGCGGTGGTGGAAGTAGCAGAGCAGGACCTGGTTGGGGAGGTCGTTCCTCCCACCTCGAGCCCAATGCAGGAGGTGGTGCGGCGAGCACCACGAGCCAGGGCGCCCGCAGCCGGGCCAGACACAACCGCGGTCGCGAGCTTCCAACGCCTTGCGAGCGGGCGCTGAGACCACCCGTTGCCGGCGCCCGACGTCGATCACCACCGAGGGCGAATCGAACACGACTCGGCGCACCGTGCAGTCGCAGGTGAGGCGCTCGAGTGTGGCCTGGCCGAGGGGCGCCTGGCCTTCGATCTCGCCGGCCGGCGCGCCCTTCAGGGCCAGCAGGGTTTCGGCCGTCATGGTGACGTTGACATGCGCCGGCGCGCTGGCGCCCAGGCGCTCGCCCACCGCGTCGTGGAGCCGCTGCTTGAAGGAACGCCCGTCGTCCTTGCCCTGGCGCTTGGCCAGCGGCGCCAGCGCCTCCCGCAGCGAGGCCGCGGTCAACGGGTCGAGGCGTCCCCACAGCGTCGACATGCCGTCCCGGCGGCGGCGGATGGTGAGCTCGCGCTGCTCGTGCAGGTCCTCGACCTGGTTGCCGAACTCGTCGGGGTCGCAGGCATGAAGGTAGTTCTGGCAGGTGTGCCAGAAACGCCCTACGCTCTGCTCTCGGGCCTTGTCGAGCAGCTGTTGCTCATCGAAGGCGACCTCCCCCGGGCCTCCGCGCAGGGACCCCACGGTGTGGGCCAGCACGACCAGGTGGGCAAAGCCGATCTCGCCCTCGATGAGTGCCGCGCCGCTTCGAGCCAATTGCCCGCAGCTTCGGGCCACGGCCAGCCGATCTTTGACCGCCCCTTCGCCCATTCGGCAGTGGTGGCGCAGGAAGTCGGACGGCTTCTGCCAGCCGATCTCCTCGTGGTAGCCGCTGCCTGCCAGGCGCGCCGCCCCGACAGCCCACTCAAGCTCCATCAGGTCGATCTGATGGCGGAGCTCACGCAGACTGTCTGCGAGGGTCTCGGCTTCGGAGTTTGACATCTCCAAACGCATGTTCGTATGATACCTGGTTTCGAACGTACGTTCTACCCTTCTTAACAGGCTGTAAGCTGCGCGGCACCCATGGCCAATGAGCTGAGCGCCCTCTGCGAGGTGGCGGGCGAAGCCGTCGACCGACTCGCCCTCACCCCCGCCGAATCGCTGCACGGAGCCATAGCGAATCGCGTCTTCAAGGCGGTCGGGCCCGCGTCCACCCCCGCCCGGGTCATCCACGACGGCATCAGCCGCCTCGTCTACCGAGGGGTGAGAACCGCGACCAGGAGCACCGCCAAAGCAACCGGCGCCGTACTGCGCCCCCTGGCCGACCCGAAGCCCCTCAGCGGCTCCCGGCGCGGCCGCCACGCCCTGGGCGCCCTCAACGCCATCCTGGGCGACGAGCTGGAGGGCAGGCAGAGCGAGCTGGCGATCACGATGTCGATCCGCCAGGCGGCCGCCGATGTGCCTGCGGACGACCTCCGCACCGCCTTCCCAGCGGCTACCGGCAGGGTCGCCGTGCTCCTCCACGGTCTGGCCGAGACCGAGGAGTGGTGGCTCCGCGGCACGCCACCCGCCTTCGGCGAGCGGCTCCAAGAGGACCTGGGCATCACGCCCGTCTACGTGCGCTACAACACCGGGCTCCACGTCAGCCAGAACGGCGCCCGCCTGGCTCGACTCCTCGCCGAGATCGACGCCAATTGGCCTACGCCGATCCAGGACTTGATCCTGATCGGCCACTCGATGGGCGGCCTGGTCGCTCGCTCCGCGGTCCACCTGGCCCCACCCCGACACCTTCGCCACCTGGTGACGCTGGGCACCCCCCACACCGGCGCCCCCCTCGGCGACACCCCGCTGCTACCCGGCTGCACCCACACCTTCGTGACCGCGACTGTGACCAGGTCCCGCCAGCATCCACTGGGATGGACACTGGGCGACCTGCTGGTGCGAACCCAGAGCGCATCCGGCCGCCATCGCAGCAGGCGAGTCCCAATGGCCGACGACGCCGTGGTCCACATCGGCGGACTCACCCATTTCGACCTCCTCGACCACCCGCGCGTGTATGAGGTCCTGGCCGCCCGCCTGGCGGCGCCGCCGCCATAAACGGGTCAGATCTCCGTCAGAAAGAGTTAGGTCGGACTCTCGAGAAAGGAGGTAAGCACGCTGATGGCATTGATTCTGCGACTCGCAGCCCCGCTGGTCTGGAAAGCCGGCCGGCAGCTGCGGCGGCGGGAAGGCCAGGGCATGGTCGAGTACGCCATGATCCTGATCCTGGCCTCAGTGGTAGTCATCGTCATTCTTTTTACGATGGGCAACCAGGTTCAAAACGTATTTTCCAACGTGGCCTGCGCGCTCGGGGCCAATTGTCCAACTCCTCCTCAGCGCGATCGCGATTAACCAACGTCTCGACAGCGGCCGCCGGCGCGCGCAAGGCGCCGTGCGGCCGCTTCTCTTTTCAGGCGACGATAGCGCCCAGTGATCCGCTCGCCGCGCAGCCGCGCCTCGACGCTGGAGGAGGTCGCTTACCACGAGGCGGGCCACGTCGTGGTCGGCCACCGCCTGGGCGTGGAGCTGGCCTCGGTCGACATTCTGCGCGATGGCGAGGGCGGCAACGGCCACACCGTCTTCAACGTGCCGTCCTGGTTCCGCCCCAGCGCCCACCTGGACGACCGCCGCCGGCGCTATGCCGGGGCGGTGGTGACCACCTTCCTGGCCGGCCCGGTCGCCGAGGCCGGGGTGGCGGGCTTCCACAACCTGGAAGGCTCGGGCTACGACCTCGACGCGGTCGCTCGCGAGTGGCTGCGCCTGCTGGAGCCGCCGGAGCGCTATGAGTCGCGGCTC
>DATCNF010000047.1:0-6030 GCA_036565325.1 Candidatus Dormiibacterota bacterium
CCGCCGTGAGGACTACATCGAGCGCAAGCTGACGCAGGCCGAGCTGGTCGAGAGGGGCGGCCGGCGCTGGGCGATCTGCTTCGCCGAGCAGTACCAGTCCGACCTGGCCGAGGCGCTCATGGAGCGGCTGGGAGTGGGTGCGACCGCCATCGTCAACGCTTCCAAGGCGACCGTCTCGCTGCGCGGCCGCGACGTCGACGTCTCCCTGATCGCCCGCCGCTTCGGCGGCGGCGGGCATGCGCGGGCCGCGGCGTTCAGTGCCGCCGGCAAGGACCTCGAGGACGGCCTCGTCGAGTTCCGCCGAGCACTCGCGGAGGCGCTGGCGGGGGGCTAGGGCGTCAACGACGACGGATGTCCCGGCCTACCCGGGGCGCGGGCGTCAAGCAAGGACGGATATCCCGGGTTATCCGGGGTGCGGGGGCGTTCGTTTAGAGCGGGATGTTGCCGTGCCAGCGGGGCGCGCGCTCGCGCTTCTTGTGCATGGCGACGCGCAGGGCCTTGATCAGCGCCGGGCGGGTGTGCGCGGGCTCGATGATGTCGTCCACGTACCCGCGCTCGGCGGCCTCAAAGGGATTCGCGAACTGCTCGCTGTACTCCGCGACCAGCTCGCGCCGGCGCGCGGCCGGGTCGGTGGCCGCGTCGATCTCGCGCCGGAAGATGATGTTGACCGCGCCCTCGGGGCCCATCACCGCCACCTCTGCGGTCGGCCAGGCGACGTTGAAGTCGCTGCGGATGTGCTTGCTGTTCATGACGCAGTAGGCGCCCCCGTAGGCCTTGCGCGTGATCACCGTCAGCTTGGGCACCGTCGCCTCGCAGAACGCATACAGGAGCTTGGCGCCGTGGCGGATGATCCCGCCGTACTCCTGCGCGGCGCCGGGGAGGAACCCGGGCACGTCCTCGAACACCACCAGGGGCACGTTGAAGGCGTCGCAGAAGCGCACGAAGCGCGCGCCCTTGACCGAGGCGTTGATGTCGAGCGCGCCCGCCATCACCTTGGGCTGGTTGGCGACGATGCCCACCGGCTGCCCGCCCAGGCGCGCGAACCCGATCACCAGGTTCATGGCGTAGAAGGGCTGCACCTCGAAGAAATCGCCGCGGTCAACCACGGCCTGGATGGCGTCCTTGATGTCGTAGGGCTCCTTGGGGCTGTCCGGGATCAGGCTCCCGAGCTCCGGCGCCAGCCGGTCCGGGTCGTCACCGGTGTCGGTCACCGGCGGCCGCTCGGCCGAGTTCTGCGGGATGAAGGAGAGCAGGCGCCGCGTCTGCTCGAAGCACTCGTCCTCGGTCTCGGCCAGGAAGTGGGCCACGCCCGATTTGACGTTGTGCACCTCGGCGCCGCCCAGGGAGTCGAAGGTGACCTCTTCGCCGGTGGTGACCTTGATGACCTCGGGCCCGGTGATGAACATGTAGCCGACGCCGTGCACCATGAAGGTGAAGTCGGTCATCGCCGGCGAGTACACGGCGCCGCCGGTGCAGGGTCCCAGCACCAGTGACAGCTGCGGGATGACCCCGCTCGACTCCACGTTCCGCCAGAAGATCTCGGCATAGCCGGCCAGGGAGACCACGCCCTCCTGGATGCGGGCGCCGCCGGAGTCGTTGATTCCGATCACGGGGATCCGGTTCTGGTAGGCGAGGTCCATGACCTTGCACACCTTCTCCGCGAAGACCTCGCCCAGGGAGCCGCCGAAAACGGCGGCGTCGTGGCTGAACAGCATCACGTCGCGGCCGCCGATCTTGGCCAGCCCGGTGACCACGCCGTCCCCCGCCGGCCGCCGCGCCTCCAGCCCGAAGTTGCTCGACCGGTGGCGCGCGAAGAGGTCGAGTTCCTCGAAGGAGTTGCGGTCGACCAGGCGCTGGATGCGCTCGCGCGCGGTGAGCTTGCCCTTCTCGTGCTGGCGCTCGAAGGCTTCCTTGTCGCCGTGGCCCGCCTCGTACTTGAGGGCGCGCATGCGGTTGAGCGGGTCGACGCGGCGGTTGGGCACGGTCACATCATGGGTCAGCGCGAGGTGTCGGGTGGGACGTACTCCCCGAACACGCCACGCATGACGTCGCAGCACTCGCCGACGGTCGCGTAGGCCGCCAGCGCCTCCTTGAGCGGGTGCATCAGGTTGCCGGTGCCGCGCGCCGTCTCTTCCAGCCGGTGCAGCGCAGCCTCCACCGCGGGCTGGTCGCGCTCCGCGCGCACCTTGCGGACGGCGGCGATCTGCTCCTCCTGCCCGCGGGGATCCAGCTTCTGGATCTCGAAGCGGCCATCGCCCTGGACCTGGAAGCGGTTGACGCCCACCACCACCCGCTCGCCGCTCTCCACCCGCGTCTGCAACCGGTAGGCGGACTCGGCGATCTGGCGCTGCATCCAGCCCTCCTCGATCACCTCGACGGCGCCCCCCAGCTCGTCGATCTCGGCCAGGATCCGGCGCGCCTCGTCCTCCAGGCGGTCGGTCAGGCTTTCGACGTAGTAGCTGCCGCCCAGCGGGTCCGCGACCTCGGCCACGCCGGTCTCGAAGGCGAGGATCTGCTGCGTGCGCAGGGCCAGCTCGGCCGCCTCCTGGGTGGGCAGCCCGAGCGCCTCGTCGTAGCCGTTGGTGTGCAGTGACTGCGTGCCGCCGAGCACCGCGCTCATCGCTTCCAGCGCCGTGCGTACAACGTTGTTGAGCGGCTGCTGGGCGGTCAGGGTCACGCCCCCGGTCTGGGTGTGAAAGCGCAGCGTCCAGCTGCGCGGATCCCGGGCGCCGAAGCGGTCGCGCATGATCTGCGCCCACATCCGGCGGGCGGTCCGGAACTTGGCGACCTCTTCGAAGAAGTCGGTGTGGCAGGCGAAGAAGAACGACAGCCGGGGCGCGAAGTCGTCGACCTGGAGACCGGCGGCGATCGCCGCCTCCACGTACGCGATGCCGTCGGCGAGCGTGAACGCGATCTCCTGCGCTGCGGTGGAGCCGGCCTCCCTGATGTGGTAGCCCGAGATCGAGATCGTGTTCCAGTTGGGCACCTGGTCCTTGCAGTACGCGAAGAGGTCGGTGGTAAGGCGCATCGAGGGGCCGGGCGGGTAGATGTAGGTGCCGCGGGCCGCGTACTCCTTGAGGATGTCGTTCTGGACGGTGCCGGTGATCTTGTCCGCGGGCGTGCCCTGCTTCTCGGCCACCAGCTGGTAGAGCAGCAGCAGGATCCCCGCGGTCGCGTTGATGGTCATCGAGGTCGACACCCGGTCGATGGGCAGGCCGCCGAGCATGATCTCCATGTCGCGCAGGCTGTCGATCGCCACCCCGACCTTGCCCACCTCGCCGCGGGCCATCGGGTGATCGGAGTCGTAGCCGATCTGGGTGGGCAGGTCGAAAGCCACCGAGAGCCCGGTCTGCCCGCGCTCGAGCAGGTACTTGTAGCGCTGGTTGGACTCGGCCGCGGTGCCGAAGCCGGCGTACTGACGCATCGTCCACAAGCGGCCGCGGTAGGCCTCCTTGCGGATGCCGCGAGTGAAGGGGAACTCGCCGGGCGGCGGCTCCGCGCGGCCCGCGTCGGCGGGCGTGTAGAACGGCTTCAGCGGCAGGCCGCTGTCGTTGAGTAGCTCGTCAGCTTCGGTCGTGGACATCCTCTTCGAGCTCGGTGAGCACGCCCATCGTGCTCTTCGGGTGGAGGAACCCGATCCAGGTCTTGCCGTCGCCGCCCGGGCGCGGCTGCTTGTCGATGGTCTCCACGCCCGCCGCCGCGGCGCGCTGGAGCGCGCCCGCCACGTCGTCCACCTTGTAGGCGACGTGGTGGATCCCCTCCCCGCGCTTGGCGATGAACTTGGCGATCGGCGAGTCGTCCGAGGTCGGCTGCATGAGCTCGATCTCGATGGCCCCGACGTGGAAGGAGGCCGCCTCCATGCGGTCGTCGGGCGCGGTCCAGCGGTGCGCAGGCGGCAGCCCGAAGACGTCGCGATAGAGCCTGATCGCCGCCTCCAGGTCCTTGACCGCGAATCCCATGTGGGAGATGCGCTTGATCACGCCGGCGCTAGTTCTCGTCCGGCCACTCCACCGGCACCCGGGTGGTCGCCTTGGTCAGCTCCTGGGCGGCCCTGGTGTAGCGGACGATGGTGGGCAGGTCGCCCTTCAGCTTGAGCTTTCCCTGGAGCATGCCCCGGGTGGCGTCGAGCTTCTCGGTGGCGACGTCCTTCCAGCGCGAGTAGCTGGCGGTGATGGCGAAGTTGCAGGCCTTGGCCTCCTCGGGGGAGACGATCCGGATCTCGCGCGCCTCGCCCTCGAAGAGGTCCATGAAGACCCCCGTGGCCTGCGGGAAGTTCTTGTCCGGCTCGGCCTCCACGACCAGGCCGACCGTCCACTTCCAACCCTTGCCCGCCTGCTTGTAGGCATCGCTCTTGTTGAGCTCCTCCTTGTAGGCCGAAGCCCACTCGCTCGTGAACGCCTTCACCGCCATCGCAACCTCCTCGCAACGGGGTCGTCGGGCGACCCCCACGCCTACGGTACCCGGCTCTATTGTTCCGAGCATGAGCTTCAACCTCGCCGCCATGCTCCGGGAGTCCGCCCACTCGCGGCCGGACAAGGTCGCGGTCATCCTCGACCAGTTCCGCCTCGATTACGCGACGCTCGACGCGCTCTCCAACCAGGTCGCCGGCTCGCTGCAGGCCGCCGGGGTGCGGCGCGGGGATCGGGTCGGGCTGATGCTGCCCAATGTGCCCCAGTTCGTGATCGCCTACTACGCCATCCTCAAGGCGGGCGGCGTGGTGGTGCCGATGAACGTGCTCCTGCGCGCGCCCGAGGTGGCGTTCTACGTGGGCGATTCGGAGGCCAAGGGGCTGATCACCTGGGAGGACTTTGCCGAGGAGGCGATGAAAGGCGTCTCCGGGCTCTCGAGGGTCGCGACCTACGTGGTCAACAAGCCCGGTTCGGAGGCGGTGCCGGAGGGTGCCCGGCCCTTCACGGAGCTCTTGCAAGGGGGGTCGCCGACTTTCGACATGGTCGCCACGGACCCCGACGACACCGCGGTCATCCTCTACACCTCGGGCACCACCGGCAAGCCCAAGGGCGCCGAGCTCACGCACTTCAACCTCTTCATGTGCTGCCAGGTCTCGGCCGACCGGCTCGTCGACTTCCGGGACGACGACGTGGGCCTGGGGGTGCTGCCGCTCTTCCACTCCTTCGGGCAGTCGAACGTGATGAACACGACCATCTACGCGGGCGGGACGATGACCCTGGTGCCGCGCTTCGACGTCGACAAGGTCATGGAGGTGATCCAGCGCGACCAGGTCACCATCTTCCTGGGCGTTCCCACCATGTACTTCGCGCTGCTCCACCATCCGCGGGCGGGCGATTACGACATCTCGTCGCTGCGGCTGTGCGTGTCGGGTGGGGCGTCGATGCCGGGGGAGGTCATGAAGGCGTTCGAGCAGAAATTCGGCGCTACCATCCTCGAGGGCTACGGGCTGTCCGAGACCTCGCCCTCGGCGAGCTTCAACCGGTCCTCGGAGGAGCGCAAGTTCCTCTCCATCGGCAAGCCGGTCTGGGGCGTGGAGATGCGCATCCACGACGAGAACGACGAGCCGCTGGGGCCCGGCCAGGAGAACGTGGGCGAGATCGTGATCCGCGGCCACAACGTGATGAAGGGCTACTTCAAGCAGCCCGAGGCCACCGCCGAGGCCATGAAGAACGGGTGGTTCCACTCCGGCGACATGGGCTACGTGGACGCGGAGGGCTTCTTCTTCATGGTCGATCGCAAGAAGGAGCTGATCATCCGGGGCGGCTTCAACGTCTACCCGCGCGAGGTCGAAGAGGTGCTCTACGCCCACCCCGCCGTCCAGGAGGCGGCGGTGATCGGGATCCCCGACGAGAAGCTGGGCGAGGAGGTCAAGGCCGTGGTCGCCCTCAAGCAGGGACACCTGGCCACCGAGGAGGAGCTGATCGCCTGGACCAAGGAGCGCGTCGCCGCCTACAAGTACCCGCGCTCGGTGCAGTTCGTGGACACGCTACCCAAGGGCGCGACCGGAAAGATCCTGAAGAAGGAGCTGAAGGCCCAGCTGGAGACGGCCAAGGCCTAGAA
>DATCNF010000048.1:0-6693 GCA_036565325.1 Candidatus Dormiibacterota bacterium
GACCGCGGTCGTCCTGTGGATCACCGCCGCCGGGGCCGCCGCTGGCAGGGCCCCAGCACCGTCGGCGTCGGTCGCTGCGGCTGCGCCGCGCCAGGTGGGACCCTCCGCCACCCTTCGCGCCCCGGCGCCGAGCCGCGCCCCCACCGCGCCGCCGGCGCCGACTTCCCTGGCGGCGCCCGCACCCGCCCCGACGACGCCCATCCAGATGCTCGCGGCCAGCGGCGAGCTCGACCTCGTCAACCACGAACGGGCATCCGCGAGCCTTCCGCCGCTGGCGTGGAACCCATGCCTGGCCGGGGTGGCGGGCACCCAGTCGCGGCGGCTGGCCCAGCAGGGCTATGTATCGCCCGCGGACGGGACCGCGGCCGCGGCCGGCTGCCGGCTGGCGCTCACGCCAACCGCCGAGCTGCTGGCCTACTGGCCGGGGCTGAACGACACCCAGGTCAATGCGATGCTGATCGCCAACCCGGGCGACCGCGCAGTGCTCCTGGGGCCCTACCGCTACCTGGGCGCTTGCTGGACCGTCGGCCCGACCGGTCTCGCCTTCCTGGCGATCGAACTCGCCTAGTCGAAAACGACCACATCGTTTTTCACGCGTTGCTCCTCGCCGGACCCGTTCCTAGCGTCGGGTGGAGAGCCGCGGCCGTCCCGGCCCGGCGCACGCCCAAACCAGGAGAGCTGACGATGCTTCCATACTCGATTCGCCACGCGCTAGGCGCGGCCACCGCGGCCGCAGGCCTCGGCGCACTGGCACTGATCCCGGCCCCGGCCCTGGCGGCCAGCAACCAGCAGTCGGGCCTCGTCAACGTCAATGTGCAGCAGGTGATGGTGCAGGCGCCCGTCGCCGTGGCGGTGCCGGTCGCCGTCGCTGCCAACGTGTGCGACCTGAACGTCGCCGTGCTCGCGCAGCAGGCCGCCACCGGGCCGGCGACCTGCACCGCGACCAGCAGCTCGCAGGCCCTGAGCACGGCCATCGCCAGCGCCATGACCGGCGGCGGCAGCCAGACCAATCAGCAGTCAGGCCTGGTCAACGTCAACATCCAGGGCTTGAACATCCAGGCTCCCATCAGCCTCGCGGTCCCGATCGGGATCGCGGCCAACATCTGCGACGTCAACGCGGCCGTGCTGGCCAGCCAGAACGGCACCGGGGGCGCCGTCTGCACGGCGACCTCCACCTCAGACGCGCTCACCCGCGCCGTTGCGCGCCAGATCGCCTAGCACCGGTTCCGATTGGGGGCGGCCGGGCTGAGGTGCCCGGCCGCTCCTCCGGCGCACCAGGATCAGCCCCGCCATCACCAGCCCTGCGCCCAGCAGCTTGGCCGGCCCCATGCCCTCGCCGGTGAGGACCACCGAGGCCGCCCCGCCCACCACCGGGACCAGGAACATAAAGGCGTTGGTGCGCGCCACGCCGGCCCGCGCGGTGACCCAGCTCCAGAGCGTCCAGGCCACGTAGACGGGCCCCACGATCGACCACCCGAGCACCGCCCAGCCGGTCCACTGCACGCGCGCCCAGTCCTGGCCGAGCAGGGCGGGCAGGCAGATCGCGAAGACCGGGATCGCGCCCGCGGTGAGCGTCCAGGCGGTGACGGAGGTGGCCGGGTGGCGAGCCAGCAGCGGCTTCAGCAGCACCGTATACCCCGCGTACAGCGCGGCGGCGGCCAGGCTCAGGATGTCGCCCAGGCCGGCGCCGCCGACGCCGTGGCCGAGCTTGTCCGCCACGAACGCGCTCACCCCTGCAAGTGAGATGGCCAGGCCCAGGGCGCGCACCCCGCCGATCGCCTCCACCCGCCAGGCCCAGAGCAGGAGGGCGGTGAAGATGGGCGCCGCCGCGATCAGGACCGCGTTCGAGAAGGCGGTCGTGAACCCGAGGCCCACGATCGAGAGCGTGATGTAGCCCGTGTAACCGACGATCCCGGCCGCCACCACCCGGCGCACATCGGTGCGCGGGATGGTGACAGGCGAGCGCCGGACAGCTACCACCGCCCAGGCCAGCACCAGCATCCCGGCGAAGCGGAGAAAGTTAAAGGCCAGCGGCTGGAACTGGTCGACGGCGATCTTCAGGAAGGCGAAGTTGACGCCCCAGACCGTCACCACCGCCAGGGCCACGGCGTCGGTCCGTGATGGTTTCACAGGCAGCTTCACGCCCTCCACAACCCGCCCGCTGGGCCCTCGGTTGCAGCAGGTATCCTTGACCGCCATCGACGCGAAGTGGATGGCCGTCGCCCGCGGCGACGAACCGGCCGACCTGGTGGTGAAGGGCGGCCGCGTGCTGTCCGTTTTCACGCGCGAGTGGCTAGAGGTCGACGTCGCCGTCACGGACGGCCACGTGATCGGCCTGGGCTCCTACCAGGGCGCGCGCACGCTGGACGTGGGCGGCGCCTACGTGGTGCCCGGCTTCATCGACGCGCACGTGCACATCGAGTCCTCGAAGCTGATGTTCGACCAGTTCGCGCGCGCCGTCCTCCCGCACGGCACCACGACCGTGGTGGCCGACCCCCACGAGATCGCCAACGTGCTGGGCAGCGACGGCATCCACTGGCTGCTCGACGTCTGCGCCCAGCTTCCGCTCGACGTCTTCGTGATGGCGTCTTCCTCCGTGCCCGCCTCCCCGTTCGAGTCGCCACGGCGGCCGATGACCACCGGCGACATCGAGAGCCTGCTCCGGCGCCGGCGCACGATCGGGATCGCCGAGATGATGAATTTCCCGGGCGTGATCGCCGGCGCAGCCGCCGAGATGGCCAAGCTCAGCACGGGGCTCACCGACCACGTCGACGGCCACGCGCCCGGCGTGCGCGGCGCCGCCCTCAACGCCTACCTCGCGGCCGGGATCGCCTCCGACCACGAGTCAACCACCGCCGAGGAGGCGCTCGAGAAGCGCCGGCTGGGGATGTGGGTGATGCTCCGCGAGGCCTCGATCGCCCGCAACCTGCGCGACCTGCTGCCGCTGGTCCGCGAGCACGGGCCCGAGCGCTGCATGTTCTGCACCGACGACCGCGAGCCCAACTTCATCGTCCAGGAGGGCCACATCAACCAGATGGTCCGGGTCGCCGTGGAGGAGGGCATCGCGCCCGAGGTGGCGCTGGTGATGGCGACGCTGCATCCGGCCCAATACCACCGGCTCTGGCGGCACGGCGCGGTGGCACCCGGCTGCCAGGCCGACCTGTTGGTGCTCGACGACCTGCGCTCGTTCCAGCCCCGGTTGGTGCTGAAGCGAGGGGCCGAGCCCGAGTTCCCGGTGCTCGAGGTGCCGGAGTGGGTACGCCAGACCGTGCACGTGCCCGACCTCGACGCCTCCGCGTTCGCGGTCCGCGGCGCCGGCCGGATCCGCGTCATCCGCGTCATCCCCGGCCAGCTGCTCACCGGCTGCGAGGTCATGGAGCCGGCCGTCCGGGCAGGGGCGCTGGTGGCCGACCCCGCGCGCGACCTGGTCAAGATCGCGGTCGTCGAGCGCCACCACGCCAGCGGCCGGGTCGGCGTCGGCTTCGCGACCGACGTCGGCCTGCAGCGCGGCGCTTACGCCAGCACGGTGGCCCACGACGCCCACAACATCGTGCTGCTGGGCGTCGATGACGAATCGATGGCGGCCTGCGTGCGGCGGCTGGCCGAGATCGGCGGCGGGGTGGTGGTGGCTGAGGGGGGCCGGGTCGTCGACGAGCTTCCGCTACCGGTGGCGGGGTTGATGAGCGACCGCCCGCTGCTCGAGGTGGACCAGCGGCTGGGGGCGCTGGAGGCCCGCCTGCGCGAGATGGGCGTGACCATGGAGGCGCCCTTCATGTGCCTGTCCTTCCTGGCCCTCTCGGTGATCCCCGAGCTCAAGATCACCGACCGCGGGCTCGTCGACGTGGGCAGGTTCGAGCTCGTCCCTCTTACCATTCCGTGATGGAGGTCAGCTCCCCCTCGTCGCTGGCGGCGGCCCTGGCCGAGATGGCCGCCGAGCCGGCCACCGTGCCCCTGGCGGGCGGCACCGACCTCATGGTCGGCATCAACTTCGGCCGCGAGCGACCCGAGCGCGTGCTCTCGTTGCGGCGCGTCCAGGAGCTGCGCGAGCTCGCCGCCGGCGACCGCGTGCGCTGCGGTGCCGGGGTCACCTACACGCGGCTGCTGGAGCAGGTCCGCGACCCGGCCCTGGTGCAGGCGGCGCGGACCGTGGGCTCGCCCCAGATCCGCAACGCGGGAACCCTGGGCGGCAACCTCGCGACCTGCTCGCCGGCCGGCGACACCCTGCCCGTGCTCGCCGCCCTCGATGCGGACATCGTGCTGGTCTCGGCTGCCGGCGGCGAGCGCCGGCTCAAGCTCGAGGACTGGATGCAGGGGCCCAAGAAGTCGGCGCGCCGGCCCGAGGAGCTGGTGCTGGCCGCCGAGTGGGAAGCCGCCGGGCCGGCCCAGGCCTTCCTCAAGGCGGGCACCCGCAACGCCATGGTGATCGCGGTCGCCAACCTGGCCATGGTCGTGGACCGGGCGCGGCGCCGGGTGGGCGTGGCGCTGGGCTCGGTGGGGCCGACCATCATGCGCGCCACCGCCGCCGAGGAGTTCGCGCGCGGGCTCTTCGAGGAGGCCGGGTGGGAGCGGCCGCACCGTCCCGACGCGGCGGCGGCGAAGCGCTTCGCGGAGCTCTGCGCCGGCGCCGCCAGCCCCATCGACGACGTCCGCGGCACGGCCGCCTACCGCCGCCACATCGTGGCCGTGATGGCCCGCCGCGCCCTGGCCCGGACCGCAGCCGCCAACTGATGCGGGTTGCGCTGGAGGTCAACGGCCGCCCCCTGGCGGCGGAGGTCTGGGAGGGCGAGTCGCTCCTCTACGTGCTCCGCGAGCGGCTCGGGCTGTGGGGCAGCAAGAACGCCTGCGAGCAGGGCGAGTGCGGCTCCTGCAGCGTGCTCCTGGACGGGGAGCTGGTCTGCGCCTGCCTGGTGCTGGCCGCCGCGGCGGACGGTTCCCGGGTGCGCACGGTGGAGGGGATGGAGGCGGATCGCGTGGGGCGCGCGGTGCAGCAGGCGATGGTCAAGGCGGGCGGTGTCCAGTGCGGCTTCTGCACCCCCGGCTTCGTGGTCTCGATCGCCGACCTCCTGCGCCGCCAGCCCCAGCCCGACGAGCTCGCGGTCCGCGAAGCCCTGGCCGGCAACATCTGCCGCTGCACGGGCTACGTGCGCATCTTCGAGGCGGTCCAGCAGGCGGCTGCCGAGCTGAGCAGGTCGTGAAGCTCGTCGTCAGCGGCGGCGTCGATGGGAGGTGGGTGCTGGCCGAGGATGGCGTGATCGCGGAGGTCGGGTCAGGGCCCGCCCCCGCCGCCGACCGCGTCCTCGATGCCTCCGGCTGCGCCGTCCTGCCGGGGCTCGTCAACTGCCACGACCACATGTACCAGTGGGCGACCCGCGGCTACGCCACCTCGCAGGGCCTGTTCGACTGGCTGACCGAGCTCTACCCGGTGTGGGCGCGCATCGACGCCGGTACCGTGCGGGCGGCGGCCCGGGCCGCGATCGCGCGCCTGCTGCTCAGCGGCTGCACCCTCACCACCGACCACCACTACGTCTTCCCGCGCGGCCAGGCCGGGATCTTCGAAGCCCTGGTCGAGGCGGCGCGCGAGCTCGGCATCCGCTTCCAGCCCTGCCGCGGCTCGATGTCGCTCGGCCGCTCCGCGGGCGGCCTGCCGCCGGACGAGGTGGTCGAGGACCACGACGCCATCCTGGCCGACAGCGAGCGCCTGGTTGCGGCCTACCACGATCCCTCGCCGGGCTCGCTCTGCCGGGTCTCGATCGCCCCCTGCTCGCCCTTCTCGGTGACCCCCGAGCTGATGCGCGACTCGGCGGCCCTGGCCCGCCGCCACGGCCTGCGTCTGCACACGCACCTGGCGGAGACGATCGACGAGGAGGAGTTCTGCCTGGAGAAGTTCGGCAAGCGGCCGGTCGAGCTGCTGGAGGACCTGGGGTGGGTGGGCGAAGACGTCTGGCTCGCCCACGGCGTCCACTTCTCGCCGCCCGAGGTCGAGCGCCTGGGCCGCTCGCGGACCGGGATCGCGCACTGCCCCTCGTCCAACATGCGCCTGGGCGCCGGCGCCTGCCCGGTGACGGAGCTGCTGGCCGCCGGCGCCCGGGTCGGCCTGGGCGTGGACGGCTCCGCCAGCAACGAGGACTACCACCTGGCCGGCGAGGTCCGGCAGGCCATGCTGCTGGCGCGGGTGCGCGCCGCCCTGCTGGGCCGCCCGCATGCCGGTGGCGCGCTGAGCGCGACCGAGGCCTGGGCGCTGGCCACCACGGGCGGCGCCGACTGCCTGGGCTGGCCGGAGGTGGGCGCCATCGAGGCCGGCCGCCGCGCCGACCTGGCGCTCTTCCGCGTGGACGACCTGCCCCACGTCGCGATCGCGGACCCCCTGGAGGCGCTGGCCCTGGCGCCGCCCGCCCGGGCTCACGCGGTGGTCGTAGAGGGTCGGGTGGTGGTGGCGGACGGCCGCCTGGTCAACGCCGACGAAGAAACGCTGGCGCGCGAGCTGCGGGCCGCCTCAGATCGGCTGCGGAAGGTCGCCTGATGCTGGAGCTGACGCCCACCCGGGGCCTGGTCGGCGAGTCGGTGCCGCGGCCGGACGGACCCTCCAAGGTGCGCGGCAGCTTCGACTTCGCCTCCGACCTGCGTGCCGAGGGCATGCTCTACGGCCGCACCGTGCGCTCGCCGCACCCGCACGCGGTGGTGCGGGCGATCGAC
>DATCNF010000049.1:0-13412 GCA_036565325.1 Candidatus Dormiibacterota bacterium
CCCCGCCGATGTCGACAAGTACGCGCTGGCCGGTTATGTCGAGGAGTTCGCCGGCGCGATCGCCCGCTTCGCCCTCGACGAGGACCTGCGCTATGACCTGCTCTACTCCCACTACTGGCTCTCCGGGGCCGTGGCCTGCACCCTGCGCGGGCGCTGGCACCTGCCCTGGGTACACACCGCCCACACGCTGGCCGTGGTCAAGAATCGCTGCCTGGCGCCCGGCGACGTCCCCGAGCCGGCGCAGCGGGAGCTGCTGGAGGGCGAGATCGCGCGCAGCGCCGACCTCCTGGTGGTCAGCACCGAGGCCGAGGGCGAAGAGCTGCGGCGCGCTTATGGCATCCGCCGCGATCGCATCCAGGTCGCCGCGCCCGGCGTCGACCTCGACGCTTTCGGGTCTGTAAAACGTTTTACAGAGCGGTCGGCTCGGCCCACCGGCGATGGCCGAACCGTGCTCTTCGTGGGCCGCCTGGAGCGGCTGAAGGGGGCCGACATCGCCCTCCGTGCGTTCGCGGTGGCCGCCGCCGGGCACCCGGATGTGCGCTTCCTGGTTCTCGGCGGCGACAGCCGCACCGGGGGCGAGAGCGAGCGGCAGCGTCTGGCCGAGCTGGCGCGCGAGCTGGGAATCGCTTCCCGAGTCTCCTTCCTGGGCTCGATCCCGCAGCGCGAGCTGCCCGGCTACTACCTGGCCGCCGAGGCCCTCCTGATGCCTTCTTACAGCGAGTCCTTCGGGCTGGTCGGGCTGGAGGCCCAGGCCTGCGGCTGCCCGGTGATCGCGGCCGACGTGGCCGGGCTGGCCTCAGTGGTGCGGGACGGCGCCACCGGCTTCCTGGTCGCCGGCCACGAGCCGGCCGACTACGCCGACCGCCTGCGCCGCCTGCTGGACGACCCGGCGCTGGCGAGGGAGTTGGGCCGGCGCGGGCGCCAGCTCGCGCAGGGCTTCAGCTGGGAGCGGACCGGCGACCGGCTCCTGGGGGCCTTCTCGCCGCTGATCGAGTCGGCGCGGCCTCAGCTCACGGTCCAGGCCGGCGCTCGCACGGAATAGGGAAAGCCGGCCACGTCGAAGCTGGTCAAGGGGACCAGCCCGGTGCCGTCGACGTTGACCACCCAGACCTGGGGGCCTCCGGGGCCGGACCCCGACCCCACGAAGGCGACCTGGTGGCCGTCCGGGGACGGCACCGGGCTGCGGACGTCGAGCAGGGGTCCCGCGGGCAGCGCCTCCTCGACGGCCAGGGGTCGCAGGCTGGCGTCGGCGAGGTTGAGCCGGAAGGCGCGGGCGGCGGGCCCCGAAGATGTGGCCACGGTGGCGCCCACGATCAGGTGTCGGGAGTCGGCCTGCCAGGCCAGGGAGGCCACGTCCGCGGTGCGGACGGTGGTCAGGCCGCCGGCGCCTGAGAGCTCCCGAACCCGAATCTGGCTCCGCGTCGCATCGCCGGCCTCCAGCCGGTAGGCGAGCCGGTTGCCATCGGGCGACCACGCCAGGTCGCTGACCGCCCCGCTCTCGGCCTGGATCCGGTAGCGCGACCGGAGGTCGACCTCGTAGCCGCGCACCTGATCCCCGCCGGGGCCGGCGACCGTATAGGCGACGCGCTCGCCGTTGGGCCCCACGGCCACCTCACCCACACCGGTGTCGACCAGGACCACCTCCCCCTGCGGCGTGTAGCGCTGGAGCCGGCCCGCGCTCAGGAACAGGTAGCCGCGCCCGGGGGCGAGGAAGCCGGCCCAGGTGCCCTGGAAGGGCAGCGTGGTCGAGCCGCCGCCGATCTCGATGTCAATCCAGGGCCCCGCCCGCGTCTCCACCAGCAGCTGAGAGCCGTCCAGCGACCACTGGAAGGCGGCTGCGTCGAGCGCGGCCAGCTGCCGCGGCAGTCGGTTGCCGTCGACCATCCAGATCCCGGCCGCGGTCGCGGACTGGTCGGCCAGGAAGGTGACCCAGTGCCGGAGTGGCCGCTCGGGCCCGGTCGAGAAGTCCCGCACCACGCCCGCCCGCAGCGGGTTGCCGTCCACGTCGCGCGCATCGCGGGTGACGGTCACCGAGTAGACGGTCTGAGGGTCGAGCAGGGTCATGGGCGCGACCAGCGTTCGCCGCGGGTCAGAGGGATCCGCGCGCAGGACGAAGCGGACCGCCGGCGTGATGCTGGTGGCCGACTCCAGGCTCTGCAGGTCCATGGCCCGGGTGAAGCTCAGCGCCAGGAGTTGGGCGGGGTCGACATTCTGCTCGCCGGGGCCGGGCGTGCTCCCGCTGAGCTCGGGCGCGACCTCGGTATGGAAGGTCCAGCCGTGGTTGTAGGAGTTGGCGTTGCCCGCCGAGTCGCGGTAACCCGCCTCCAGGGAGACCCGGTAGTCGGTGTCCGGCAGGAAGGGCTGGTGGCGGAACCGGAGCTGGCGGGGCGAGTCCCACAGCAGGTTGCCCGCCGTCCGGGGGACGACCTGGAAGCGCGCAGCCACCGAGGCCTGGTCCATGTCGTGGTCGAAGCGGATGGTCACCTCGAGGTTGCTGGGCACCTGCTGGGCCTGGCGGGCGGGGGCGATGGCCAGCACCTGGGGCGCGTTCTGGCAGGCGCTGGCGAGCGGGACGGCCACCACGGCCAGCAGCAGAAAAGCGGCCGCCGCCGGGCCGCGGCGCCGGCTACCCCGTGTACGTGCTGAGCTTGGCCCTGAGGTCGTTGGCGAGCGCCTCCAGGCGCGAGGAGTCGACGAACAGGATGCTGATGGTGGGGATCTGGTCGATGGCGGCTTCCAAACCGGCCTGGGTGCGGTCCGCCGAGCCGAGGACGTCCTTGACCTTGCGCGACCGGTTGCCGAGCGCGTCCTCGGTCATGGACTGGAGGTCGTTGATCGCCACCTCCCAATCCACGTTGGAGGCGGCCGGTTCGGGCGCCGAGGGCGGCATCGTGGCCGTGGGCGAGGGCTCGGCCAGCGCGGGCGCCGGCGACTCCTCGACCGGAGCGTAGGCCGGCATCGTGGGCTGGGTGCTGGCGGCTTGCTCGGCGCTGGCGGCAGGGGCCTCGACCGGGGGCGGCGGGGCCTCAGCCCCGGCGCGGCCCGCGATCACGCCGTCCACGTCGAGCGGCTGCCGCGGAGATTGGTCGGCCGCCTTCACCTCCAGCACCGCCTCGGGATCGCCGCAGAGCTCGAGCACCCCGTCCGCAGATTCCGAGATGTCGCGCGAGTCGCTGGTGTAGGCGCCCGTCAGCTTGCCGTGGGTGAGGATGATGACGCCGGTGCTGTGGGCGGCGCGCACCATCACGCTGCCGCTGAGCTTGCGCTGCTCCAGGAACTTGAGCAGGGCCCTGGGGTCGACCCAGGCCGCGTAGAGGTCCGAGTACATCGGCTTGGCCACGGTCATCTCATAGAGCCCATCGACCAGCTCCGGGCTGAGGGCCACCACGTCCAGCACGCCGTGGCCGCGGGTGACCTCGTCCTTGAAGGCCAGCAGCGCGGGGCTGCCGAGGCTGGTGCCGGTGGCCGCGCCAATGTCGTAGGCGCACTCCAGGGCCACGCCTTCCTTGAAGAGGATGAGGCCCGCGGCATCGTCGGTCAGGAGCCGTACGTAGCCCGTGTAGGCCTCGCGCTCCAGGGTCGTGATCAGGCGCGGGAAGTCGACGAACGAGGTTTTCAGCGAGTCGTAGGTGACCTGTCCGGCCGGCACCGGGATCGGCTCCCGGCCGTGCTTGGGCTGGGGGCGGTGCTTCACGCCCCGCCGCTCCTGGGTGTCCATGACATCTGGCTCCCGGTCCCGCTCGCGTTCGCGCGGCCGCTCCGGCGGGGCCGGGGGCGCCTCGGCGTGGGACTCTGGCGCCGGCTCCGGCTCGCGTGCTGCCTCGGCCGGCTGGCTGCCGTCAGCGGCCGCCGGCGCCTGGCCGTTGACGGAGGACGCCGCCTGCTCGATCAGCTCCGGGATCGAGCCCTTCACAGTCTCGTCGGCGGGCAGCTTGGCCTTGGCGTCGAAGTCGAACTCCCCGCTCGACCACTTGAGCGCCTTGACCACCGCGTCGTCGCCGTCCACGCCTTCGCCCAGGGCGTGAAAGAGGTGTCCGAACAGGAAGTAGAGCGTGCAGGCGCCGTCCATCCCGTTGCGCACGGTGAGGGTGCCGGTCGCTCTCTCAGTCTGTGCCGATTCGAGCAGCGTCCTCAGGTTGGTGTCGTTGAGCGAGCCGTTGGACTGCAAAGAGGAATTCGTACTCCTTTCGGGCGGCGTGCGCCAGCCGCCCGAGTGGCGGACTCGGGTAAGGCTAGTATAGGAAGCGGACGATGTCGATTCCGGGCAGCCGGGCTACCCCGCCTGACCCGCCCGGCTCCCGCCCGCCCGATCCCACCCGGCTCTTCCTCGTGCGCCACGGCCAATCGACGTGGAACGACTCGCGCCGGATCCAGGGCCAGCTCGACCCGCCGCTCTCGGCGTTGGGCGAAATGCAGGCGCGGCGGCTGGCCGAGCGGTTGAGCGGAAGGCTCTTCGACGGCTTTTACAGCAGTGACCTGGCGCGGGCGCGCGACACCGCGCTCACGCTCAGCGCCGAGATCGGCATGGTTCCGGTCGCGCTCCCCGATCTGCGCGAGATCGCGCTCGGCGAGTGGGAGGGGCTGACCCGCGAGGAGATGATCTCCGGCTATCCCGAGGAATGGTCGCGCTGGGAGCGCGAGCCGTCCTGGGACCTCGTCCCCGGCTCTGAGGGGGCGGCCGCCTTCGAGGCCCGGGTGCAGCAGGTGCTGGACGAGCTCCTGGAGCGGCACCGCCACGGCGACATCCTGGTGGTCACCCACGGAGGTGTGATCCAGGTCGCCCTGGGCCGCACGATCGGCAACCGCAGCCATGGCCTCTTCCCGTTCGTGATCGACAACTGCTCGATCTCGATCCTCACCCAGGGCCGCGCCCGGACCGTGATCAGCGGCGTCAACGACGTCAGCCACCTCCACGACGGCGCGGTGGCCGCGAGCGCGCGCCGAGATCGCTCCGGCGGCCTGACCCAGCAGTACTGACCACGGGGACCGACTGGGACCGCCGGCTGGAGGCCGCGGCTCGGGAAGGGGGCGCTGCGGCGCCGCTGATGCAGTCGTCCGGCTACGGCGAGGTCCAGAAGGCCGAAGGCTGGTCCCTGGAGCGCGTCGACCTGGGCGCGGCTGGGGTGGCCTCGGTGCAGCTGGCCAAGACCGGCCCGGCCCGCTGGGCCTACCTGCCCCGGGGCCCGGTGCCGGCCACCCGTGGCGCGCTGCGGGTGCTGGCGGCCTGGGCCCGGCGCCAGGGCCTGGCGCGGCTGCGGGTGGAGCCGGAGGCGCCTGCCGACCTCGCCGGGGCGCTGAGGCAGGAAGGCTTCCGGCCGGCGCCGGCGCTGCACCCCACCCATACGCTGCTGCTCGACCTGGGCTCGGAGCCAGACCTCCTGGCGGGCATGAAGCCCAAGCACCGGTACAACATCCGCCTGGCCGAGAAGCGTGGCGTTACCGTCGACGCCGCCGGCGACGCCGCCGAGCTGGCCCGGCAGCACGAGGCCACGGCCGGCCGCCAGGGCATCAGCGCCGCCGGCACCGAGTTCTACGAGCGCCGCCTGCGCCACCTGGAGTGGTGCCGCATCTACGTCGCCCGCCACGAGGGGGAGGCCCTGGCCGCCATCATGGTGGCCCGCTTCGACGGCCGCGCCTACTACCTCTTCGGAGGCTCGACCCAGGTCAAGCGCAACCTGATGCCCACCTACGCGGTGCAGTGGGCGGCGATCCGGGAGGCGGCCGCGGCCGGCTGCCGCAGCTATGACTTCTGGGGGGTGCCGCCGGACGGGGACCCCGAGCACCCCTGGGCCGGCCTTTGGCAGTTCAAGACCGGCTTCGGCGGCAGGCTCATCGAATACGCGGGCGCCTGGGACCTGGTGCTCGACCCCGGGGGGGAGCGCCTGATCACGTTTCAGGAAAGGTTACGGCGGGGTATTAAGCGCGTGAGCAGCCTGCGTAACATTCGCTAACAACAATTCCATGGCGAAGCGAGTTCTTCACTGATCAAGCAGCCCGGCCCCGAGCCTACCGAGACCCCCGCCCGCCGCATCCTGGTGGTCGAGCCGGAGGCGGCGGTCCGGCGCGAGGTGAAGCAGGCCTGCGAGCAGGACGGCTTCGAGGTGATCGAGGCCGAGACCGGCGCCGACGCCCTGCGGGAGCTGGAGGAGGCCAAGCCGGCGCTGGTCGTGCTCGAGGTCACCCTTCCCGACATGTCGGGCTTCGACGTCTGCCGCGAGCTGCGCAAGACCGACACCAGCACCCCTGTGATCATGGTCAGCTCCCGCTCCGACGAGATCGACGTGGTCGTGGGCCTGGAGATCGGGGCCGACGACTACGTGACCAAGCCCCTGCGCCTGCGCGAGCTGCTGGCGCGGGTGGCCGCGCACCTGCGCAAGTCGCGCATGGACTCCTTCGACTACAGCCGGGGCCGGCTGGAGTTCAAGGACCTGGTGATCGACGTCAACGAACGTCGGGTGATGCGTTCGGGCAGCGAGGTCGACCTCACCCACACCGAGTTCGACCTGCTCGCCTTCCTGGCGCAGAACGCCGGCAAGGTGCTCAGCCGGGAGAAGATCCTGAACACCATCTGGGGCTACGAGTACCCGATCGAGACCCGCGTCATCGACGTCCACATCCGCAACCTGCGCCGCAAGATCGAGCCCCAGCCGGCGCGGCCCTTCTACATCCTGGCCGTGCCCGGGATCGGCTACCGCTTCACGAACGCACGCCCGGGGGCGTGACCGCGGCCGGCGGCGCCGGGGCCAGCCGCCGGTACAGCTCGATCAGACGATCGAGGTTGGCCGCCAGCGAGTAGCGCTCGAGCACCCGGTCCCGCGCCAGCCCGCCCAGCAGCCGGCAGGCCTCGGGGACCTCGATCAGATGGCGGACGGCGGCACGCAGCTCCGGCTCCAGGTACCTGGGGTCGAGCACCACGCCCGCGCCGCGCAGAGCCTCGCCGTCGCTGCCGACGTCGGTGGCCACCGTGGCCACCCCGCAGGCCATCGCCTCCAGCATGGCCAGCGACAGCCCCTCCACCTCGGAGGGCAGGAAGAAAGCGTCGGAGGCGCGCAGGATTGCGATCCGCTCCTG
Source organism: Candidatus Dormiibacterota bacterium (assembly GCA_036565325.1). Classification (GTDB taxonomy): domain Bacteria; phylum Chloroflexota; class Dormibacteria; order Dormibacterales; family Dormibacteraceae; genus CF-28. Next base: position 7,072 of record DATCNF010000049.1, read on the forward strand.
CTCGTCCGTGATGGTCCCTGTGAAGACCACCCGCGGGTCGTGGAAGCGGCGCTCCAGGCGGCGCCGCTCGGCGCCGCCGCCCACGATCACGAGCTTGTGGTCGGGCGGGGGGTCGGCGGCCAGGAAGGCCTCCAGCAGCTCGGCGACGTTCTTCTCGGGGTCGAGGCGGCCCACGTAGGAGAAGAGCCGGGCGGCGTCGAACCGGGCGCGCTGGTCGGAGGGGCCGGGCGCGTACTTGTCGACGTCGACGCCGTTGGGCAGGACCCGGATCACGTCCCGCGGCACCCCCAGGCTGGCCAGGATGTCGCGCTGCGCGGCGCTGAAGATGATGACCGCGTCGCAGCCGGCCAGCGCCTGCGCGTAAAGCCGGTAGACCGCGCTGGTGGTGAAGCTCCAGACCGTCGGGCGCTGCCCGAAAGGGACGTGGAAGGTGCCCACGATCGGGATCCCCAGCTGGTGGCACAGCCTGGGCAGGTTGAAGTCGAGGCTGGAGAAGGAGAAGGAGACGTGCACGACGTCGATCTCGCGCTCGCGCAGGAGGTCGACCAGGCGCCGCCGCGAGCCCGGCCGCGAGATGACCAGGCGATGCGACAGCGTGAGGGCGTCCAGCACCACCGAGTCGGCGTCCGCGAGCGCCGGCTCGTGGTGGAAGAAGACCACGTCGACGCCCCGGGCGCGCAGCCCGGCCGTGGTCTCCCGGGAGTAGGTGATGATGCCGTCGCCGGAGGTCGTGGAGCGGTGTCCGAGCCAGGCCACCCGGAGCGGCGCCCCAGCGGCCTTGGTCACCTGGCGACCTCCCGGTAGAGGTCGACGAGGGTGTCGATGTTGGCCGTCAGCGAGAAGCGCTCCAGCACCCGCCGCCGCGCCGCCTCGCCCAGCGGCGGGCCCAACCAGGGCAGGTCAATGAGCATTCGCAGCACCCCCTCCAGCTGCTCGTCAAGACTGGAGGGGTCGATCAGGATCCCGGCGCCGCGCAGCGCGTCCCCGTCCCCGCCCACGTCGGTGGCCACCGTCGCCAGTCCGCAGGCCATGGCCTCCAGCATCGACAGCGACAGGCCCTCGACCTGCGAGGGCAGGAAGAAGGCGTCGGCCGCGCGCAGGATGCCGATGCGCTCGTCGGCGTCCGCCAGGTGGCCGGTGAAGATGACCCGCGAATCGCGGTACTGGCGCTGCAGCCGGCGGCGCTCGCTGCCGTGGCCGACCACGACCAGGCGCGTGCTGGCCGGCGGGTCGACCGCCAGGAAGGCGTGCAGGAGCGCGTCCACCCCCTTCTCGGAGTCGACCCGGCCCATGTAGACGAAGAGCTGGCCGGCCTCGCCCAACCTCGACTTCCAGTCGCTGGGCCCGGGCGCGTAACGCTCGACATCGACGCCGTTGGGCAGGATCCGGAGCACCTGGCGGGGCACGCCCAGGGTGGCCAGGAGGTCGCGCTGGGCCTCGCCGAAGACGATCACCCGATCGCACTGGGCGAGGGTGGGCGCGTACAGCCGGTAGGTGGCGTTGGTGATGCCGCCCCAGACCGAGACCCGGTTGTCGAAGGCGACGTGGAAGGTGGCCACCAGCGGGATGCCCAGCCGCCGGCAGGTCTTGGGGAGGTCGAAGTCCAGGCTGGAGAACCAGAACGACGCGTGCACGAGGTCGAAGTCGTGCGCGGTCAGGCGGTCGACCAGCGTGCGCTTGGCGCGGGGGCCGGAGATCACCAGCGGCCGCAGCAGCGGCATCGCCTCCAGGCCCACAGTCTCCAGGCTGGGGTCGGTCTGGTGGCCGTCGTCAGCGCTCTTGAGGGTGAAAAAGGTCACGTGGTGCCCGCGGCTGCGCAATCCGCTCGTGATCTCCTGGGAGTAGGTCGCCATGCCCCCGGCCAGCTTCGGCGAGCGATGGCCGAGCCAGGCCACGTGCAGCACGTCGCCGTTGCCGGTCATCGTTTTTTCAGTATGTCCGGCCTCAGCTCGCGCAGCGGGCGCATCACGAAGTCGCGCTCCCACATCCGGGGGTGCGGCACCTGGAGGTCGGGCTCGTCGATCCGCTGGTTCCCGAAGAGCAGGATGTCGACGTCGATCTCGCGCGGTCCCCAGCGGTAGGTGGGGGTTCGGCCGACCTGCTGTAAAACGTTTTGCATCGCGGCCAGCAGGTCGCGCGCGGACCGCGCCCACTCCACCTCCAGGACCTGGTTAAGGAAGGACGGCTGCTCGCTGACGCCCCAGGGCTCGGTCTCGATGACCGAGCTGGCACGGAGGATGCGCGCCCCCGCCTCCTCGATTCGGCGCCGGGCTTCCGCCAGCTGCGCCTCCCGGTCCCCGAGGTTGGAGCCCAGGCCCAGGTAGGCGATGGTCACCGCAGACCTTCGGCGACCCGTACCACACGGACCATGCGCTCCACGTCGTGGACCCGCACCACGTCGGCGCCCCGCAGCACGGCGGCGGCCACCGCGGCCGCGGTGCCGTCGAGCCGGGCCTCCGGCTCGTCCAGCCCGAAGATCCGGGCCAGGAAGCTCTTGCGGGAGACGCCCACCAGCAGCGGCTGGCCCAGCTCCCGCAGCCGCTCCAGGTGGCGCAGGACCTGCACGTTCTGCTCGGCGGTCTTGCCGAAGCCGATCCCGGGGTCGAGAAGCACCCGCTCGCGGGGCACCCCGGCCGCCAGGGCGGCGGCCAACGAGCGCCGGAGGCGAGCCGCGATCTCGCCCAGCAGGTCGCCGTACTCGTGGCCCTCCTGGTTGTGCATGAGGACCAGGCCGGCGCCCTGGTCCGCGGCCAGGGCGGCGATCCCCGGCGACCGCTGCAGGCCCCAGACATCGTTGACCATCGCCGCCCCCGCGGCCACCGCCGCCCGGGCCACGGCCAGCTTGCTGGTGTCGATTGACACGGGCACGCCCGCCTCGCGCGCCAGGCGCTCCACCACGGGCAGCGCGCGCTCCATCTCCACCTCGGCGCTGACCGGGGTGTGGCCGGGCCGGGTCGACTCGCCCCCCACGTCGAGGATGTCGGCGCCGGCGGCCGCCATCCGCAGCCCCAGCTCCACCGCCGCTTCCGGGTCGTGCCCCAAGCCGTCGCCGCTGAAGGAGTCGGGAGTGACGTTGATGATCCCCATCAGGTACACCCGCGATCCCCAGTCGAACCGGCGCCCCCCGATCTCGGCGCTTTTTGGGGGGTTGGACATGGCCCGATTATGCTGCCCGGAATGCGACTCGCCGACCTCGCCGCCGGGGTCCCCGGCGCGGTGGTCGAGGCCGGCGCCGAGCACGATATCCAGGCCGTCACCTACGACTCCCGGCGGGCCGGTCCCGGAGACCTCTTCGTGGCCATGATCGGCCTGCACAGCGACGGCCACGACTTCGCCGCCGACGCCGCCGCCCAGGGCGCGGCGCTGGCGGTGATGCGCCCGGTCACCGTGCCGCCCGCCACGCCCCGGATCCGGGTCGCGGACACCCGACCCGCGCTGGCCGAGCTGGCGGCCACCCTGCTCGGGCGCCCGGCCCGCCGGCTCCTGATGGCGGGGATCACCGGCACGGACGGCAAGACCACCAGCACCCACATCGCCGGCCACGTGCTGGAGCAGGCGGGCCGGCGGGCGGGCACCATGAGCACGGTCGCCTTCCGGCTCGGCTCCGACGAGACCTATAACCAGAGCGGGCAGACCACGATCGAGGCACCGGAGGTCCAGGAGTGGCTGGCGCGGATCGTCGCGGCGGGCGCCGAGGCGGCGGTGGTGGAGACCACCTCCCACGCGCTGATGCAGCACCGGGTGGGCGCCTGCGACTTCGACGTGGCGGCCTTCACCAACGTGGGCGTCGACCACCTCGACTACCACCGCACCTGGGACGATTACCTGGCGGCCAAGGCGCGCCTCCTCGAGCTCTGCGCAACGGCGGCCCCCAAGGGCGTGCCCAAGACCGCGGTCCTGAACCGGGACGACATCTCCTGGGAGCGGCTGGCGGAGCGCGACATCGAGCGCCGCTGGTCCTACTCGATCGACAACGAGGCCGAGATTCGCGCCCTGGAGATCTGGGGCGACGCCAACGGGTCCCGCTTCCGGCTCCTCACCCCCGCGGGAGAGGCGCCTGTCGAGCTCCGGCTGCCGGCCCGCTTCAACGTCTACAACGCGCTCTGCGCGGCCGGCGTCTGCCTGGCCCTGGGGCTGACCGTGGACCAGGTCGCCGAGGGACTGAGCACCTTCCGGGGCGTGCAGGGCCGGCTGGAGCCGATCGAGCTCGGCCAGGACTTCAAGGTCTACATCGACTTCGCCCACTCGGCAGGTGCCCTGACCAGTGCGCTGGCCGAACTGCGGCCGTTCACCGACGGCCGCCTGATCGTGGTCTTCGGGAGCACCGCGCGCAGCGACCACGACCGGCCGGGGATGGGGCGCGCCGCCGCCGAGGGCGCCGACTACTTCGTGATCACCACCGACGACCCGCTTTCCGAGGACCCGGCCCAGATCGCACGCGACGTCCAGGCCGGGGTGGGCGGCCGGCAGCCGGGTCGCGACTACGACATCGTGCTCGACCGCCGGCAGGCGATCCGGCGGGCGGTCGCGCTGGCCCAGGCGGGGGACGTGATCCTGCTGGCCGGCAAGGGGCACGAGCGGACCATGCTGACCGCCGCCGGCAAGGAGCCCTGGGACGAGCGCGCGGAGGCCGAGGCGGCGATCCGGAGCGTATTCGGCTAGAGGCCGCCGCCCACCATCCTCACGATCTCGATCACGTCGCCTTCGCCCAGCGTCGCGGTGGCGAACTCGGAGCGCTCCAGGATGCGGTCGTTGAGCTCCACGGCCACCGCTCGGGGGTCGACACCGAGCTCGGCCAGGTAGTCGAGCAGCGCCACCGGGACGGCCAGCTCCACCGGGCGGCCGTTGACGCGCAGGTTCATTGGAATGCGCCGATGGCGGCGAAGCCGGCCGCGCCCGCGCGCACGCACTCCTCGGCCCGGTCGAAGTCGACGCCACCGATCGCCAGCACCGGCACCCGCACCGCCCGGCAGACCTCGCGCAGGCTGTCGAGCCCGGCGGCGGGCAGGCCGGCGTGGGTGGCCGTCTCGTAGACGGGCCCGAAGACCAGGTAGTCGGCACCCGCGCCCGCCGCCTCCACCGCCCCCTCCAGCGAGTGGACCGAGCGGCCGACCAGCCGGCCGGCGCCCAGCAGCCGGCGAGCCGCCGCGATCGGGATGTCGGCCTCGGGCAGGTGCACGCCGGCGGCGCCCACCGCCAGCGCGACGTCGGCGCGGGAGCTGAGGACGACCGGCACGAAGGCGGTGGGGATGAGGACCCTGGCCTCCTTCTCGTAGGTGCGCCCGGGCGCGCCCGGGATCCGGAGCTGGAGGATGGTGGCGCCCCGGGCCAGGGCCGTGGGGGCGGCGGCGGCCGAGTCCACCAGGGCCATCGCCGCGGGCAGGATCAGGAGCGGCGCGATATGCCCGTGGTCGGTGAGCTGGGATTGGCCTGCGCGCTGCGCCCGATGCGGCCGGCCAGGAAGCCGCGGCGGCCGGCGGTGACCGCGTCGCGCATGGCCTCGGCCATCAGTTGGGGGTTGGCGGCCTGCGCGATGGCGGTGTTGACGAGGACGGCGTCGGCGCCGATCTCCATGGCCAGCGCGGCGTCGGCGGGACCGCCGATGCCGGCATCGACCACCACCGGCACCTTGGCGTTGTCGATGATGATCCGGATCTGCTCGATCGTGACCAGGCCGTTGCCGGAGCCGATCGGCGAGCCCAGCGGCATCACGGTCACGGTTCCCACCTCCTCCAGCCGGCGCGCCAGCACGGGGTCGGCGTTGATGTAGGGCAGGACCTTGAAGCCTTCCTTGACCAGCTGCTCGGCGGCCTTCAGGGTCTCGATGGGATCGGGCAGCAGGTGCATCCCCTCGGGGATCACCTCCAGCTTGACCCAGTCCGAGAGGCCCATGCTGCGGGCCAGGCGGGCGATCCGGACCGCCTCCTCGGCCGTGCTGCAGCCGGCCGTGTTGGGCAGGCAGCGGTAGCGCGCCCAGTCGATCAGGTCGAGCAGCGTCTTGCGCTTGGGGTCGTCGAGGTCGAGCCGGCGCAGGGCGACCGTCACCACCTCGCACCCGGACGCTTCCAGGCAGGCCAGCATGTCCTCGTCGGAGCGGTGCTTGCCGGTGCCCGTGAAGAGGCGCGAGCGGAGCTCGACGCCGCCCACCACCAGCGTGTCCGGCTGGGTCAGGACCTGCACGGCTACAGCTTAGATACCCAGCGGGCGCCTGGCCGGAACCCCGGCTCGCCGCGGGTAGGCGGCCGGCGTGGGCGCCAGCTTGGGCACCACCACCACCACCCCGCGCGCCCGCAGGGAGCTGAGGGCCGGCACCACCTGCGGCTCGCCGCCCCCCAGCAGGC
>DATCNF010000050.1:0-7336 GCA_036565325.1 Candidatus Dormiibacterota bacterium
GGTCCTCGGCGGCGCGCACCTGCTCCTGCCACTGCCGGTGCTCGGCCGACGAGCCGCGGGCGGCCTCCTCCAGCTGGCGGGTGAACTCCCTGGCCGCCTCGGCCTCACCGGGCGGGAAGGGCACGATCGAGCGCACGTGGCGGGTCACGACCAGCGCATAGCCCTCGTCGCCCTCGGCCGCCAGCGACTCATGAAAACGCCCCGCTCCGGTGCTCTCCAGCAACAGGAGCTCGGTCAGGGCCGGCCGGTGCTTGGCCCAGAGCTGGCCTGCGGTCCCCACGTGCACCTCGGCGCCGTCCACCGGCCCGCGGCCGTCCGCCGTCTCGATCCGGTTGGCGTAGAGGACCGCGTCCTGCAGGCGCGCCACCTCGGATCCCGGTCCCGGCATGCGGAGGCCGCGCAGCGCGCGCGTCAGGTCCTCGACCGCCTGCTCGCGTTCCATCTCCGCGGCCCGCACCCTGGCCTCGATGTCGGCGACCGCGGCCTCGCGGCCGGCCGCGGCCTCGGCCACCTGCTGGGTCGCCTCCTCCACCCGCTGCCGGTGCTCCTGCTCGCGCTCGTTCAGATCGGCGCGCGCCTTCTGCAGCTCGAGCGCCCGCTCCTCGAGGAGATGCGCCGAGGCCACCATCTCGTCGGCTTCGGGCAGGCTGGGCTGGGGCGCCATGCGCCCCAGGAGTGCGGCCAGCGGACGCAGCTCCTGGTCGACCTGCGAGCGCTCCGCCTCGCCGCCCGGTGGGCGGCCGAAGAGAGCCTGGAGGCCGGACTGGGCGGCTCCGGGCGCCGCGCGCTGAGCGTCGAGCGCGGCCAGCCGCTGCGCCAGCGGCGCGGCCCGCGCCACCAGGGCCGCAACTTCGTCGTTCTGGGGCTCCCACTCGGCGTGGCGAGCCGCCAGCAGCCGGCCGCCGGCCGCGAAGCGGTGGTCGGCCATGCTGTCGAAGAGCTCGGCCACGGCGGCCGGGTCGTCCTGATCGATGTCCAGGCTCGGGGTCCAGCGTGACCCATCCCAATGCCAGAGGCCGTCGGGCGACACGGCGGGCTGCCAGTGAGCGCCGTCCCACCACCAGGACCCGTCGGCCGAGAGTCGAGTTGCTGAACCGGCCAGGACCTCTGGCCGTGTTGGAGCGTCCCTCATGTCCCCTGTAGGACATTGTGACACCTCCAGTGTCAGAGGCCAACTCAGAGAGTGCGGTGGCGGCCTCCGTGAGCGTGACCGCGGGCCCGGGCGCAGGCGTCGCAGACCCCGACCACCAGGACCTCGGTGCGCACGGTGTGGAAGCGGTGCAGCCGTTCCAGGTGATCCTCCAGCTCGTGCACCAGGTCGTGCTCGATGTGAAGGATCCCATTGCAGACCTGGCAGACCGCGTGCTGGTGCTCGCCGGTGGCGGGCTCGTAGTGCACGGGGCCCTCACCCAGCCGGACGGCGTGCAGGGCGCCGGAGCTGGTGAGCGCATCCAGCGCCCGGTACACCGTGCTCCGCGAGAAGCCCGGGGAGCCCTGGTCCAGCTGGTTGGCGATCTCGTCCGCCGTGCAGTGGCCGCCCAGCCGGAGCACCGCCTCCCAGACCGCCTGGCGCTGGCGGGTGTGGCGCATGCCCTTGGCCAGGGGGGCTGCTGCCGCGCTCACCCGGTCACCACCCGCAGGTCGCGGCCGGCGCTGGTGAGCAGGCGCGCGCCGGCGGCCTCGACCACCACGTCGTCCTCGATCCGGATCCCGCCCCAGCCCGGGATGTAGACGCCGGGCTCGATCGTGAAGACCATCCCCTCCTCGAGCGGGAGGCCGGAGCCGGGATCGAGGCTGGGGTCCTCGTGCAGCTCCAAGCCCAGCCCGTGACCCACCCGGTGGATGAAGTAGGCGCCCTGCCCCGCCCGCTCGATGACCGCGCGCGCCGCGGCGTCCACCTCGCCGGTGGTGACGCCCGGGCGCACGCGCGCGATGGCCGCGTCATGCGCGTCCAGGACCAGCTGATGAAGCTGGCGCTGGCGCGGGTCCGGCTCGCCGACCACGGCCATCCGGGTGGTGTCGGCCTGGTAGCCGTCCCAGGCCGCTCCAAAGTCGAGGAGCACCAGGTCCCCGGGCTGCAGGCGGCGTCCGGTCGGACGCAGGTGCGGCTGGGCGGTGTTGGGACCGGACTGCACGATCGACTCGAAGGCCGGCTTGGCCCCCTCGGCGCCCATCAGCGACGCCAGTGCCATCCCCACCTCGATCTCGGTCTGGCCGGCACGCATGGACTCACCGATCCGCTCGGTCACGAAATCGGTGACCTGGGCCGCGTGGGCCAGCTTCTCGAGCTCGGCCGCCGACTTGCGCAGACGGAAGCGGCGGAGCAGCTCGCCGGCGTCCACCAGCCGCTGGGCGCCGATCTGCTCGGCCACGGCCACCGTCAGGTGACGCTTCTCGACCGCCAGCAGCCGGGGCCGGCCGATCGCCTCGACGACCAGTTGAAACGGGTCCTCGCCGTCCCGCCAGCTGAGCACCTCGACGTCATGGGCGGCCGCCTCAGCGCTCTCACGCTCCAGCCCGGGGACGATCAGGCGGGCACTCTCGCTGGTCACGCCCAGCCCCATCAGGCGCTCGTGGGGATCGGTCCGGAAGCCGGTCAGGTAGGCGATCGAAACCGGGTCGCTGATGTAGGCGGCGTCGGCGCCCGCCTCGGTGAGCCAGGCGCGCAGGCGGTCAATCAATCGAGGTGATCTTCACCGTGTAGCTGAAGCCGGTGTCGGTGACCACCTCGACCTCGTCCCCGACCTGGCGGCCGAGCAGCGCCTTGCCGACCGCCGACTCGTGGCTGACCCGGCCCGCCTTGGGGTCGGCCTCGGCGGGACCGACCAGCTGATAGGACTCCTCGGGGCCGCCGTCCTCGCTGAAATGCACGGTGCTCAGGAGCTCGACGCGGCCCGTGCTGGCGTGCTGCTGGATCAGCTTGTGATTGCGCACGATCGCCTCCAGCTCCTGGATGCGGCCCTCGATGAAGGACTGCTCGTTGCGCGCGGAGTGATACTCGAAGTTCTCGGAGAGGTCGCCGTGCTCGCGGGCGGCCTTGATCTTGGACACGATCTCGGGGCGCCGGTGCTGGACCAGGTCGTCCAGCTCACGCTTGACCTCGGCCAGGCCCGCGGCCGTGATCGGTATCTCGGTTGCCATGGCCAATGAGTCTAGTTCTGCATACACTGCGCGCCGTGAGGCGAGCCGGTCTTTCCCTGGTGCTGGTCGTGATCGGGCTGGCGCTGCTGGGCGGCGCCCTGACGGTGCTGGTGCCCAGCGCGCTGGTGCCCGACACCTTCCTCCCCCTCGACCACTACGTAGGGACCGAAGGCTCCGTGGTGGGCGCGGTCTTCGGTTTGGGCCTGATCTGGGCCGCCTTCCGGCCGGGCGCCAACCGGCTCTGGGTGCACCTGGCGATTCTGTACGGAATCTTGCTGATGGTTCGCGAAGCGACCCATCCCTCCCGGGGGACCTCGCCGTCGCTGCAGCCGATCCTGTTCGGACTCGCCTCAGTAGCGTTGCTGCTGGCGCTCTATCCGGGCTTCCGCCGCCAGCCCAAGGCCGTGCCCCCCATCGATGTCGCGCCTCCACCCACAAAGGCCGCGGATGCGCCACCGGTGGTTCCGGCTGAGGCGACCCCACCCCAACCCTCCCCGCCCCACGGGGAGGGGGAGAGCGCCTAGAGCCCGCCTGGGACCAGCTTCTGGACCTCGCCGTAGAGCCGGCGCTGGAAGAGGAAGGAGAGGCCGTACATCCCGAGCCCCAGCAGGATCCCCACCAGGACCGCGGCCAGCGTGTGCAGCAAGTCGGAGCGGATCGGCACCGCCGCGGTGATGTCGTCGCCCAGGATCACCGCCAGGGCCAGGGCCACGGGCGTGATCAGCGGCAGCAGCCGCAGCCGCTTGACCACGTCCGGGACCGGCGGCTCGGGCCTGGGCACCATGCGCTGCCCCATCACCCCCACCGACTTCACGTAGCGCAGGTTCGGCGTCACGGTCAGGACCACCGGCACCTGGTTGCCGGGGACCCGGGTCAGCTTCGCGGGCTCGACCAGGTACTGCTCCTGGCCGCCGCGGGTCTGGACCATCAGCATCCCGAGCCCCAGCGAGGTGCTCATGTTGCTGGCTCCCATCAGCTGGCCCTGGACCAGCTTCGGCTCCTGGCGGCGGTCCTTGCGGGCGAGCCGCCAGCCGGGGACGATGAAGGACGCCATGAGGACGATCGGCAGCACCCAGGCGGCGGCCGCCGCCACCTTCACGGGTGGCCCGTAGGGCAGGAGCAGCGCGATCAGCGCGCCCACCAGGACGCAGCCCACCGCCGCGCCCGCCGCATAGAGGCCGAGGCGATCGACGAAGTCGGGCGAGTAGCCCTGCAGCATGCCGCCGGCCTGCACGTACTGCTGGCGCTGCCGCTTCTGCTGGGCCGGGGTGGCGGCGGCCGCGGACGGCTGCTTGGGCTTGACCTGGCGGACCTGGCGCCGGACCTGCTTGCTCTGGACGCGCCGCTTACCCATCGAGAGCGAGTGTATCGGTCAAGCCAGGCGCTTCAGCTGCGGGATCACCTCGCTCGCGAAGAGCTCGACCGCCGGCCGCGCCTGGGCGCGCGTCATGCCCGGGTAGTGCAGGCGGAAGACGACGTGCAGGTCACGGCTGCCGTAGGCGGATAGCCAGGGCCGCATCGCCTCTACGACCTGCTCCGGGGTGCCGGCGGCCATGCGCTCCACGACCGCGCCGCGGTCGAGCGGCTCCAGCCGGTAGGTCACCTCGGGCGTGTCGTTGGGAACCCGCCAGGCCGCGTAGGTGCCGAGCTGGTGCCAGGCGCCCGCGAGCACGTGGTCGGGGATGCCGCCGTCGCGGCTGACCCAGGAGTTCTGGAGCAGGCCGATTGGCATCCGGGCCGGCTCCTTGCCCGCCTCGCGAGCGCCGCGCTCGAAAGCGTTGACCAGGCGCTGGAACCAGCGCAGGTCGTTGCGCGAGGCCAGGAAGCCGTCGCCCAGCCGCCCGGCGCGCTCGGCCGCCTTCTCGACGAAGCCGCCCATCAGGATGGGCAGCGGGTGGGCGGGCGTGGGCGTGACCGCGACGTCCTCGTATTGGTGGTACTTCCCCTCGAAGCTGAAGCGCTGCCCGGTCCAGGCCTGGCGGCAGATCTTGACCAGCTCGGCGTTGCGCCCCACCCGCTCCCGGATGGGGACCCCGAAGGCGCGGAACTCCTCTTCGCGCCAGCCCGGCGCCAGGCCCACGATCAGGCGTCCGCCGGCCAGGTTGTCGACCACCGCACAGTCCTCGGCGAATCGGAGCGGGTGCTGGAAGGGGCCCAGCACGACGCCCATCCCCAGCTCGACGCGGCTGGTCACCGCCGCCAGCGCGCCCAGCATCACGGTCAGCGCGGGCAGGTAGCCGTCGGCGGCGCCGTGGTGCTCGGAGACCCAGACCGAATCGAAGCCGGCCTCTTCGGCATCTCGGCTCAGGGCCAGGATGTCGTCGTATTCCTGCACGAAGGTGCGGCCAGAGCCTTGTGGGACCTGTCCCGTGAAGAGCCCTAAGCCGACGCGCAGCGGCACCCCGTCAGGTTAGGAGAACGGGCTGTGCGGCCTCTCCTGGAGCTCGCCGTCCACGTACAGGTCCACCTTTTCGTTGTAGAAGCAGAGCAGGTTCTCGATCTTGGGGGTCTCGGGGATCGGCGCCGGGTAGTACCACACGAAATCCTTGTAGACCTTGCCGTTGACGGTGAGGTCGTAGTAGGAGGCGACGCCCTTGTAGGGGCAGCGGGTGTGGGTTTCGGAAGGCGTCAGCAGCTCGAGGTTCAGGTCCAGCTTGGGCAGGTAGTAGCGCGTCGGCAGATGGGTCTCGAACAAGAGCCGGGGCTGCCGCGACTCGGCCACCGTCACGCCGTCCACCACCACGCGCACCTGGCGCGAGCTGTGCAGCACGTCGACGCGCTTGTAGGGGTCGCGCGGGTGCACGAAGACCTCGTCGTCCTCCTCGAACCAGGCGTCCATGTCGCTCCACCGGAAGGTGACGTGGTCCTTCAGAGCCTCGGCCTGGGCCTCCGGCTCGGGGAAGCCCCAGGCGGAGTCAACGGCGGTCTTGCCGCCGGCCTCCAACGACCAGTAGCGCGCGCGGCCGAGGCCCGGGTGCTCAACAGTTCGCGAGCTCTCCTTCAGGAGGTCCTGGCGGACGTCGGCGAGCGGGAAGTAGTAGGCCGGGAAGTGGCGCGGGCCCGAGAAGACGAGCTTCACCTGGCGGCTGTCGGCGACGGTCTGGCCGCCGAACCTGACGCGCACATGGCGCGGGCTGACCTCGATGTCGGTGCGCGGCGGCGCGATGGTTTCCATGTAGGAGCCAACCTGCCCTAGCGCGCCGCTGTTCCCACCGCCTCCACGCCGTCGACCACGAGATCGAAACGGTCGCCGTCCAGCCTGGGCTCGGCGCGGGTGTCCCAGAGCTCGGCCAGCGCCGACTCTCGAGCCCCGCGCCCCGCTGCCTCCCGGAGCAGCCCCGCGATCCAGGCCTCCGACATCGCGAAGGCGACCCGGCGGCCGAAGCGCTGCGCCGTTTCAACGTCGGCGCCGCCCACCGTGCCCAGCAGGTCGGCCACCTCCTGGCGACCCGGCGACCCGAGCCGAGTCAGCTCGTCCAGGAAAGCCTCGGCCACGCCCGGCTTGGCGAGCACGCGCAGGGTGTCCAGGCTGAGCACATTCGTGGTGCCCTCCCAGATCGGCAGCACCTGGGCGTCGCGCAGCAGGCGTGCAATCCCCGTGTCCTCCATGTAGCCGGCGCCACCGAAGGCTTCGATCGCCTCGCTGGCCCCGGCCACCGCCTGCCGGGCGGTGTAGAGCTTGGTCAGGGAGGTGCCGACCCGGAAGAGCAGGCGCTCCTCCTCGCTCGCCACCCCGCACTCGACGCGGCCCATCAGCGCGGCCAGGCGCATGGTCATCAGCAGCGACGACTCGGCCTGCAGCGCCAGCTGTAGCAGCACCTGGCGCTGCAGTGGCTGCTGCTCGAGCGGCCTGCCGAAGGCCATCCTCTGTGCGGCGTAACCGCGCGCCAGCATGAGGCCGCGCCGCAGCGCCGCCGATGACGCGATGGCGTTGTGCAGGCGCGTGATGTTGAGCATCGGCGTCATCTGCGCGAAGCCGCGCTCCAGCTCGCCCACCTGCTCCGCAAGGGCGCCCTCCAGTGTGACCTCGCCGGTGGCCATCGCGCGCGTGCCCAGCTTGTCCTTCAGCCGGTCGACGCGATAGTGGTTGCGGCCACCACCAGGGAGCAGGCGCGGCACCAGGAAGAGGCCCAGCCCGCGGGTGCCCGCGCCCGCACCTTGCGGCCGCGCCAGCGCGAGGACCACCTCGCCGCCG
>DATCNF010000051.1:0-7715 GCA_036565325.1 Candidatus Dormiibacterota bacterium
CAGCAGGTCCTCCTTGGTCCGCATGTAGTGGTAGAGCGCGGCCGTCGAGATCCCGGCCTCGAGGGCGATCTCGCGGATCCCGACCGCGCCGTAGCCCTTGGTGCCGAACAGGCGCAGGGCGGCCGCCATGATGCGGGCGCCGGTGGAGTCGACTTCGGTCAGGGCCGGCGGCACCGGAAGATCCTATCGACCGATCGATCTGGCTTCAAGGGCTGCTGCCCGCCGACGTCCCTCGGTACTCCTCGGGCACCGGCACGCCAAATCACTCGCACAGAGCCAGAACATCTTTCCGATCCTTGACGGCGAGTTGGTATCCGACGTCGGTCGCTTCGAACAACTTCGTTCCAGCATGTAAAGGGCGTTGCCTGGAGTTCAATTTCATAGTACAATCGAACAAATGTTTGAGGCAGGAATCGAGCTCGTCGAGCGGGGCCTTGCGCTGATTGCCGAGCAGGACATCAGCGCTGTGGCTCCGCTGCAATTGGGCGCCGATATCAAACGGATTCGAGGCGTCATCAACCGCGCCGAAGCTCAGTGCGTCCGACGGGTCGAAGTGTTCGACCGCGAGGATGCATACGCCTCCAGCGGCGACACTTCGACGACCAGCTGGCTGCGCAACAATTGCCAGCTCTCGGGCTTTTCGGCCGACAAGCATGTCAAGCTGGCGCGCCAGCTGCCGGAGCTTCGGGCGACGCAGAAGGCTCTGGAGTCGGGGCAGATCGGCATCGAACACGCGCTGGAGGTTGCGCGCGCCACTGACGACATGGGTCCCGCCGCGGAGGCGGAGCTGCTTTCGGCGGCGCGGACCAAAGACCCCGCCGAGGTGCGCCTGGCGGCCAAGGAGATCCGGCACCGCGTTGACGCTGCAGGCATGGCGCGGCAGGCGATGGAGCGGTTCCGCAAGCGGCGACTGCACCTCATCGACCTGCCCGACGGGATGATCGGCCTGGAGGGCGCCCTACCGCCAGAGGGCGGTGTGGCCCTGAAGTTGACCCTGGAGTCGCTGACCGGGGTGCCCCCGAAGGGTGACGAGCGGACCCAGCAGCAGCGGCACGCCGATGCCCTGATGGAGCTCTGTCGGCGCCAATTGGATTCTGGGACGCTGCCCAGCATCAACGGGCGCAAACCCCATCTCACGGTGGTCGTGCAGGCGGAGACGCTGGCCGGTGCGCCGGGCGCGCCCGCGGCTCAGCTCGAGGGAGCGGGCCCGATCAGCGGCGAGACGGCCAAGCGCCTTCTCTGCGGCGGCTCGGCGAGCGTCCTCACGGCGGACAGCAAGGGCGCGGCGCTCGACCTCGGCAGGTCCCAGCGGTTGGGCAGTGAACCGCAGCGAAGGGTCCTGGCGGCACGAGACAAGGGCTGCGTGGTGCCCGGGTGCAATTGGGAGGCGCGCTTCTGCGACGTCCACCATCTCGACGAGTGGGCGCTGGGCGGCGGCACTCGAGTCCGCCGGATGGTGCTCCTGTGCAAGGTGAGCCACCACCCTCTCGTACATGAGGGCGGTTGGAAGCTGGCCGAGAACGAGGACAGGACCTTTGCGCTGGTCCCACCCTGGGAACAGCCGCGCGCCGGCTGAGGCCGATCTCAATCGGCGTGCTCGGCGCGCCGGCGCAACTCGCGCCGATCCACCCCACTTGCCGGAGGGGCGCGCCGGCCGGCAGAGGATTGGACCGTAGGATTCCAGCGATGCGCCCCGTCGATCCCCTCCAGCCCGTTCGCGCCTATTACGACGCCCGCGGCGAGAGCGAGTGGCACCGGCTGGAGAACCCATACGAGGGTGCCATCGAGCGAGAGCTGCACAGCCGCGCATTCGAAGAGCTGCTGCCTCCTGGCGCTCGGGTCCTCGACCTCGGCGGCGGCCCCGGCCGGTGGACGATCTGGCTCGCGCGCCGTGGCCATCCGGTGGTCCTCGCCGACGTTTCGCAGGGGATGCTGCAGATCGCCCGCGAGAGGCTGGCGGAGGCTGGGGTCGAGCCTGAGGCAGTGCTGGAGGCGGACGCTCGCGATCTCGGCCGATTCACGGCCGGCGAGTTCGACGCCATCCTCGCCCTCGGTCCCTTCTACCACCTGGTGGCCGCCAACGACCGACAGTTGGCTGCGCGCGAGATCCACCGGGTGCTCCGGCCCGGCGGCATTCTCCTGGCCACGGTCATGACGCGCTACGCCTGGCTTCTGGGAATGCTTCTCGAATCCGGTTCGCGCCGACTACCCGAGGTGCACCGTCTGCTCGACGAGGGTGTCTACCGAAGCGATGAGCCTGGGCGCTTCACCGAGGCGTATCTCTATCGGCCCGCGGAAGTGTTGCCGTTTTTTGAGGCGAGCGGCTTCGAAACCGTGCGGGCGATTGCGTCGCAGAGCTTCCTGTACCTCGTCCAGGAACAAGTCGCCGCCCTTCACGAACGCGACGCCGAAGCCTACGAGGCGCTGCTCGACATCGCGTACGTCGCGGCCGGCGACCCGTCCCTCCTCGGGATCTCGGGCCACATCCTCTACGCGGGCAGGGCGATTGAAGGGCGTTGAAGAGTTCCCGATGACGCGCTTTGGCAAGGTCTCCACCGCGATCTCAACCGCCTTACGGAAGGCGCTGCGGCTGCGGTATTGGAGGCGATCACCCACATCGCGGAAGCA
Source organism: Candidatus Dormiibacterota bacterium (assembly GCA_036565325.1). Taxonomy (GTDB): domain Bacteria; phylum Chloroflexota; class Dormibacteria; order Dormibacterales; family Dormibacteraceae; genus CF-28. Next base: position 2,629 of record DATCNF010000051.1, read on the forward strand.
CCCCATCGAATGGGCAAGCCGCTCCGCCTCGAGCTCGAGGGTCTCTGGAGTGCCAGGCGTGGGCCCTACCGCGTCGTCTACCGAATCGGTGACGGCCGCCGGCTGGTGCAGGTGGTCACGATCGACCATCGTTCCGATGTCTATCGGCGGGCTCGCCGAGTCCTGTAACCAATTGCGCCAGGTCGAGTTCGAGCCGTTCGGGCAGCTTGAACTTGGCGATGCCCTTGCCCAGCAGGAAGGCCGTTCACAGTAAGCGATGGTGTCCGCTTGGCTGAACTCGGCCAGAGAAGACGACCCCGAACCCGAAGGTGTCATCGGGTCGGTTGCGCTCGTAGACCCGTGTCCGGTGGCGCGGGTTCACCTGCTTGGCGAGGACGGCGAACGAGAGCCCGGCCGGTCCACCCCCGATACAGACGATGTCGAGCGCTCGGCTCATTCCGGCCCGAGTATGCCCCGCCCGACGCCTGATTCCGCAGCGCGGCGGCGCAGCTCGCGCCGGTCGACCTTGCCCGAAGAGGTCATCGGCAGCGCATCCATGAACTCCACCAGGCGCGGGTACTGGTAGGCGGCCAGGCGCGCCTTGACGTGGGCCTGCAGCGCGGCCTCCAGCTCCGGGCCCGGCACTTCCCCCGCGCGCAGCACCACGCACGCCTTCACGACGTGCCCGCGCAACGGGTCGGGGGCGGCGACCACCACCGCCGCGGCCACCGCGGGATGCTGGAGCAGGCACTCCTCGACCTCACCCGGGCCGATCCGGTAGCCGGCCGACTTGATCACGTCGTCGGCCCGGCTCTGGAACCAGAAGTAGCCGTCCTCGTCCTGGCGGGCGAGGTCGCCGGTGCGCAGCCAGGGCCCCCGGAACTTGGCCGCGGTGGCCTCGGGACGATTCCAGTACCCGAGCAGGATCGTGGGGTCGGGACCCCGCACCACCACCTCCCCGACCTCGCCGGTGGCCACCGCTGCCCCCGCCTCGGACTGCAGGCGCACGTCGTGGCCGGGGTAGGTGCGGCCCATCGAGCCGGGACGGATCGGCCAGGCCGAACCGCACTGGCCGATCAGGAAGTCGGCCTCGGTCTGCCCGTAGGCCTCGTTGGTGGTCAGGCCGAACGCGCGGTGGGCGGCCTCGATCAGAGCCGGCTCCTGGGCCTCGCCCCCGGACATCAGGCTGCGCAGGCTCACCCCGTCGGGCACGCGGTGCTGGACCATCATGCGCAGCGCCGTGGTGGGCAGGAAGGTGTTGCGGATGGGCTGCCGCGTCAGCAGGGCGAGCGCCCATTCGGGATCGAAACCGCGCCGCGGCGCCGAGACCATCGGCACTCCGTGGTACCAGGCCAGCAGCAGGGTGTTGACGAGGCCGCCGATCCACGCCCAGTCGGCCGGCGTCCACACCAGGTCGCCGGGCCGCGGCAGCCGCTCGTGGACCAGGCGGAAGCCGGGCGCCTGGCCGACCACCACGCGGTGAGCGTGGAGCACGCCCTTGGGCGCGCCGGTGGTGCCCGAGGTGTAGATGATCAGTGCGGGCTCCTCGGCGCGGGTGTCGACGGCGGTGAAGTCGTCCGACGCCGCCTCCAGGGCGGCCGCGAAGGAACCCGGGCCGTCGACCAAGAGCACCGTCTCCAACTCCGGCAGCTCGTCCAGCAGCGGCTCCAGGCGCTGATAGGTCTCGGCATCGGTGATGGCCGCTCGCGCACCGCTGTCCGAAAGCCGGTAGCGCAGCGCATCGGGCCCGAAGAGCACCGACAGGGGGACCGCGATCATCCCTGCCTTGTAGATCCCGAGGTGGGCGATCGCGGTCTCGGGGCCCTGGGGCAGGATCACCGCGACCCGGTCCCCACGGTGCAGGCCGAGGCCGTTCAGCGCGTTCGCCATCCGGTTGGAGCGACGCGAAAGGTCGCCGAAGCTAAAGCGTTCGACGCGATCGGAGGTGACGTGGATCAGCGCCAGGCGCCGCGGCGGCTGGACATCGACACAGGCGACGCCCAGGTTGAGCCGTGGGATGACCGGCCACCGGAAGCGGGCGACCAGCTCCGAGTAGGTGCGGCCGCGAAGGGCGACCGGCAGCACCAAAATCTAGAGCAGTTCGCCGGCGTCGATGCGGATCACGTCGCCGGTGATCAGCCGGCTCTCGTCGGTGACCAGGAAGCGCACCAGGCGGGCGATGTCCTCGGGCTCGCCGATCACGTTCATGAGATTGGGCTTCACGTCGCGGCTGGTGATGTACTCGATGAGCGGCCCGGCCAGCTCGGTGCGGATGATGCCGGGCGCCAGCGCGTTGACCCGGATGTGGTCGCGCGCCCACTCCTTGGCGCAGACCGTTGTCAGCATGACCACGGCCGCCTTGGAGATGCTGTAGATGCCGAGGCCGATGTCGTGGTGGAGGCCCGACGTTGACGCGATGTTGACCACCGCCCCCCCGCCGCGCTGCTTCATGTGCGGGTGGCAGACCTTGGACAGGTACCAGGCGGCGCGGACGTTGATGTCCATCGTCTGCTGCCACTCCTCGGGATCGACCTTGTAGATCTGCTTGGCGGGTGGCGCCACGCCGGCGTTGTTGACGAGCACGTCGATACCCCCGAAACGCTCGACCGCCGCTGCCGCCAGCCGGTCGAGGTCCTCCAGCCTCGATACGTCGGTGTGCACCGCCAGGCCGCGGCCGTCGAGGGATTCCGCCACCTCCTGGAGCGCGTCCTTGCCGCGCGCCGCCACCACCACACTGGCGCCTACCCGGGCGAGCTCGCGCGCGATGGCGGCCCCGATCCCTCGGCTGGCCCCCGTGACCACGGCGACCTTCCCGTCCAACCTGAAATCCATGCGCTATCCCCTCCTCAGCTCGAGCTCTTGATGGCCGGCTCGCCGGCCAGGACCCGGCGCACCGCGGCGGCCGCGTGGTGGCCGCTCCCGACCGCGCCCGGCGTGCCCGGCTGCGCGGTGTAGTCGCCGCAGAAGTGAATGTTGCCGAATGGGGCCCGCAGCGCGCCCTGGTCGGCCAGCCAGCCCTTGTAGAAGCGCGGCAGCGCCCGCCAGCGCTCGATCCGGGTGCCGGCCGCGTCCAGGACATCGGCGGCGCTCGGGAACATGCGCTTCAGGTCGGCCCGCTGGGCGGCTCGGATCTCGTCGTCGCTGAGGTCCGAGAAGCTCTTCGCTTTTCCGGAGCTGATCGACAGGGTGACAAAGGTGCCGCCCCGCGCGCGTGCCCCGGTTCGGCGGCGGGCGAAGAAGGAGTTGTTGCTGAAGAGCTCGAAGCTGGCGCCGACGACGGGGACCGCCAGCAGGCGATCCCAGGGCATGGGCCGCGTCTCGTTCGTCATCCAGGCCACGTTCAGGCCCTCGGTGTATGGCTGCGTGCGCTCCAGGGCGGCCCGCTTGGGCCCGGGGAGGTCGGGCACGATCCCCAGCACGGCGGGCGCCGGCGCGGCCATGATGCAGCAGCGGGCGCGCAGCGTCTCGGACCCCCCGCCGTCTGGCCGCGTGTAGGTCACCGCGACCTCGCCGCCCTCGGCATTCACCGAGGTGACCGCCGCGCCCAGGACCAGGCGCTCGGGGTCCAGGCGCGCCGCGATGGTCTTGGTGATGGCCTGGGTGCCGCCGCGCACCGCCTTCAGCGTGGAGTTGACGTCACCGCCGAAGAGGTGGATGGCGTAGGCCAGCCCGATCCAGCCCGAGACCTCGCCGATGCCCAGCCCGGCGCCGTTCTCGGTCACGTTGTCGAGGATCTCCCTGGTGATCGGTGCCACCGGGCCCATCAGCTCCTCGAGGGACTGGCCGTCGATCGCCCGGCGGTCGCGGTTGGGAAGGTCGTCGGCCATTCGGCGCAGGCGCTGGATGGTGCGCCCGAAGTCGATCTTCTCGCGGATCGAAAGGGGCATCTTCATTAGCAGCGAGTAAGGGTTGGACGCTTCGACCAGGCGGCCGCGCACGAAGATGGCCACTCGGGCGCCGTCGCCGCCGATCACGTCCAGGCCCAGCTCCTGGCACATGGCGAGCGTCCGCGCGTCCCACACGAACTGAGCGCCGGAGTTGTACCAGTACTCGCCGTGCTCGCCGGAGAGGGTGCGCCCGCCGACGCGAGGTGCGGACTCGACGACCGTGATGTCGAGGTCCCGCAGCTCGTGGGCCGCCGTCATGCCGGCCAGCCCGGCACCGACGATCACGACATCGGCCACCCCTGCCATTGCCCGATTCTATCGATCGATCGATTGAATGTCAAAACCTCCCCGGTCGCCGGGGAGGTCCCTCCGCCAAAGGCGGAGGGGGTGGGGACGCTAGTCTGCCGGGGGTGCCCTTAGAGCTTGCGCCGGCTTTTCGCGAATCCGTGCGCGCAAGACTGGCGGCCTTTCCCCGTGAGCCGGTGGGCGTTGGCTCGCTGATCCCCGCCGCGGTCGCGGTCGCCCTCCTGGCGAACCGGGCCGGCGCGCCCTGTTTCCTGATCACCCGGCGCGCGCCCGACCTGCGCCGGCACGCGGGGCAGTGGGCCCTGCCGGGTGGGCGCCTCGACCCCGGCGAGTCGCCGGCCGCCGCGGCGATGCGCGAGCTGTGGGAGGAGATCGGCGTGCCGAACGCCGGTGTGGAGGTGGCGGGCGCGCTCGACGACTACGTGACTCGTTCGGGATACCTGATCACGCCCGTGGTCTTGCTCCTTCCACCCAGCCCGCGCCTACGGCCCAACCCGGGCGAGGTGGCAGCCGCCTACCGGGTGCCGCTGGCCGTGCTCGAGTCCTCAGGTAACCCGATCATCCAGGAAGCCGGCGAGGCCACGACCCTCCGCTTCCGGATCCTGGGGCGCCTCATCAACCCGCCGACGGCGGCGATCCTCCACCAGCTCAGCGAGGTCGTGGGGCACGGGCGGCACACGCGGGTGGCGCACTTCGTCCAGCCGCAGTTCACCTGGACTTGATCCAGACCTGGATCAGAAGGCGAAGCGGCTGCCGGCCCCCTCTCGATGTGCGGCCTCGTAAACGAGGCTGGCGGCGGCCACGTCCTCGATGGCGTGCCCCATCGACTTGTACACGGTGAGCTCGGCGTCCGACTCCCGGCCGGGCCGGCGGCCGAGGAGCACCTCGCCCACCTCCGCACAGCGCGCCGGGTCC
>DATCNF010000052.1:0-6041 GCA_036565325.1 Candidatus Dormiibacterota bacterium
GCTCGTAGGTCGCGTCCGGCTCGTAGGCGGCGAGCAGCCGGCGGAGAGCTCCGGCGACCGCCTCCGGGTCGGTGGAGACGCCCTCGGCGCGGCACTCGAAGGCGACCGCTCGGAAGTGGAGGGTGGCCACGCCGGCGTCCATCGGATCGACCCAGTCATGCGGGGCAAAGGCCAGAAAGTCTGAGACGAAAAAGGTCACCAGCGGGTTGGCGCGCACGGCATCGAAGGTGGGATCGCCCTGCACGCAGTGGAGCTCGATGAAGCCGCCGCCGCGGACGAAGGGCAGGATCGAGACCTGCGGGTGACCGCCGGGCGGGTAGGCGATCAGGGTGCCGTGGCGCATCTCGGCCACGAAGGCGTCGGCGGCGGCCTGGTCGGGCGGGTATCTGGAGCTGGCGAACATCTCTAGGCTTGCAGCCGCTCCGCAAGGTAGCGCAGGGCGAGCGGGTAGCGGTACTCGATCATGGCGTGCCCGGCCTCGAAGAGCTCGAAGAAGACCTCCGTGACACCGATCTCGGCCAGGGCTCGCCGGAAGGCCTCCGCGCCCAGGTCGAGGAAGTACTCGTCGCGCTTGCCGGCGTCGATGTAGATGGCGCGCAGGCCGCGGAGGGCGTCGGCGTGCTGGGGGACCATGCGCACCGGGTCCCAGCGCAGCCAGCGCTCCCAGACCTCGGGGATGAGCATCCCGGTGTCGGTGTCGAAGGGCAGCCGCACCGTGCCGTCGGGATCGGCGGAGTAGCAGGCGGCCATCGCGTAGGAGTTGACCAGGGTGTCGTCGGCCTTGCCCGAGAAGGCCGGCCGGGAACGGAAGTCCTCCCAGAAGCGATCGAAGGAGCCCTTGTAGTTGTCGCGCAGGGCGCGCACCGTGCTGCCGAACTCGGGGAGGTAGCAGAGCTCGAAGAGCGCGTCGCCGGCGTGGGTCGCCAGGCCGCCGAAGAGATCGGGCCGCAGCATGGGCGTGACCATGGCGCCGTAGCCGCCGCTCGACTTGCCCATGATCCCGCGGTGGGCGGCGCCGTTGACGGTGCGGTACTCAGCGTCGACGAAGGGCACCACCTCCGAGCAGAGGTAGCCGTGGTAGCGGCCGGTGCCCGGCGAGTCGAGGAACTGGGAGCCGCCATAGGAGGTCCAGCAGTCGACGAAGGCCACGATCGCGGGCGGACATCCCTGCTTGGCGAAGAGGTCGTCGAGCAGCTCCGGGAAGTTGGGGCGGAAGGCGCTGCGGTTGCGCCACATGTCCAGCTGCCCGGTCATCCCCTGGATCGCATAGATCGAGGGATAGCGGCGCTCGGGCTCGGCTTCGTAGCCGGGCGGCAGGTACACCCAGAGCGGGCGCAGGTGCGGGTCGCCCAGGGGGTTGCCGCGCAGCAGGGCGCTCTCCACCTGGTGCTCGACCCAGCGGCCCGCGGGCTCATCGGACCAGGGTGCGGGCATATGGCTAGCGCAGGGCGGCGACGATGGCGTCGCCCACCTCGGACGTCGACGCGGCGCCGCCGAGGTCACCGGTGAGCACGCTGCCGTCCTCGCAGACGGCGTCGATGGCACGCTCGATGCGGCCGGCACCAGGCTCGTCGCCCAGGTGCCGCAGCATCAGGGCGGCCGACCAGACCGCGCCGATGGGGTTGGCGCGGCCCTGGCCCGCGATGTCGGGCGCCGAGCCGTGCACCGGCTCGAACATCGAGGGCCAGCGCTTCTCGGGGTTGAGGTTGGCCGACGCACAGAGCCCGAGCGAGCCCTGGAGGGCGCCGCCGAGGTCGGTCAGGATGTCGGCGAAGAGGTTCGAGCCGACCACCACGTCGATGCCGTCCGGGCGCAGGACCATGCGGGCGGCCATGGCGTCGACATGGACGCGTTCGACCGTGACGCCGGGAAAGTCGCGGGCGACGTCGGCCACCACCTCGTCCCAGAGCACGTAGGTGTAGCGGCTGGCGTTGGACTTGGTGACGCTCACCAGCCGGTGCGAGCGCTCCTGCGCGCGCTCGAAGGCATAGGCGGCGCAGCGGGCGATCGCGTGGCGCGTGAAGACCGGCGTTTCGACCGCGATCTCCTGGGGATGTCCGACGTGCACCCGGCCGCCGGTGCCCGAATACTCGCCCTCGGTGTTCTCCCGGATGAAGAGCATGTCGATGTCCTTCGGTCCCCGACCGGCCAGAGGCGAGCGGAGGCCCGGCGGGAGGCGGACCGGGCGCAGGTTCACGTACTGCTCGAAGGCCTTGCGGATCGGCAGCAGGCAGCCCCAGAGGCTGACGTGGTCGGGGACGGTGGGCCAGCCGATGGCGCCCAGGTAGATGGCGTCGAAGCCGGCCAGGGTCTGGAGGGCGTCGGCGGGCATCATCTCGCCGGTGCGGCCGTAGCGGTCGGAGCCCCAGTCCAGCTCCCGGATCTCGAGGCTGCCGTCCACCGCGGCCAGCACCTTGAGCCCTTCGGGCACCACCTCCTTGCCCACCCCGTCGCCCGGGATGACCGCGATCCTCGCCGCCACGACGTTCGAGGTTATCTCTTGAGGAAGTCGACCCGCTCCTCGACCCCGTCCCAGACCACGGTGGTCTGCGCCGGCTCCGTGCGGGCCACCACCTTGCCCGCGCGGAGGACCAGGCGCCGAGGCGCCACCAGGCGGATGGCGTCCATCTCGGTCGGCGCGGCGTAGGCGACCAGGCTGGCGGGGCGCCCGGCCTCCAGCCCGTAGTCCTCGAGGCCGAGGGCCCGGGCGGGGTTGCCGGTGATCATGTCGACCAGGGTCAGCAGCTCGCCGTGGCCGGACATCTGGCCGTAGTGCGCGAGCACGAATGCGGCCTGCAGCGGATCACCGTAGCCCAGCGGATACCAGGGGTCCATCACCGAGTCGTGCCCGACGCTGACGTTGACGCCCGCCGCCAGCAGCTCTTTGACGCGCGTGTGTCCGCGCCGGATCGGATATGCGTCAAAACGCCCCTGCAGCACCGAGTTGTCGAGCGGGTTGGTGATCATGTGCATGCGCGCGCGGCGGAGGTTGGTGATCAGCCGGTACGCGTAGGCGGCGTTGTACGAGTGCATGGCGGTGGTGTGGCTGGCCGTGACGCGGCCTTCGAGCCCGAGCCGGATGGTCTCGGCGGCCATCAACTCGCTGAAGCGGGAGTGGTCGTCGTCGGTCTCGTCGCAATGGATGTCGACGCGCAGGCCGTGCTCGGCGGCCAGCGCCATCGCGAACTTGACCGAGCGCTCTCCGTACTCGCGGGTGATCTCGAAGTGAGGGATCCCACCCACCACGTCGGCGCCCGCGGCGACCGCCTTGCGCATCAGGTCCTCGCCGCCCTCGAAGCTGCAGATGCCCTGCTGGGGGAAGGCCACCAGCTGGAGGTCCATCTGCCCACGCACCTCCTCGCGCAGCTCGACCAGCGCCCGCAGCGCGGTGAGCTGCGGGTCGCAGACGTCGACGTGGCTGCGCACGTGCTGGACGCCGTTTGCCAGCTGCCAGCGGAGCACCGTGCGCACGCGCCGCTTGACGTCCTCGGCGCTGAGGTCTTTGACGCGCTCGGCCCAGATCGCGATGCCCTCGAAAAGAGAGCCGCTCTGGTTGTGGCGCGGCTCGCCGACCGTGAGCACCGCGTCCAGGTGGATATGGGGCTCGACCAGGGGCGGCGTGACCAGGGCTCCCTCGAGGTCGATGACCTGGGAGGCCTCGCGCTCCGGGGCCGCCCAGCGGCCGTCGCGCACCCCGAGGTCGCGTGGCGCGTGCTCTCCTGCCACCCGGACTCCCTTGAGCAGCAAGTCGAGCACCCCGGAACACTAATAAACTTCCACTCACAATCGCTTAACCCGCCGGCACCTAGTGGGGAGGTCGCTCATGGCCACGGCAGTTCCAGTGGACGTCCACGTCCCGGTACGAGAGGGCGAGTACGGCGAGAAGGTCGCCGCCATCGAGCCGGGCGGTGTCGAATACATCCCGCTCTCAGAGCGGCACGGCAGGCCTCTTGATCTGTTCTGGACCTGGATGTCCCCCAACCTCGAGTTCGCCACCATCTACGTGGGCGTGCTCGGGATCGCCGTCTTCGGAGGCTCGTTCCTGAGCGTCACCCTCGGGATCATCGTGGGCACCGCGGTCGGCTCGCTGACCCACGGCGTCCTCTCGTCCTGGGGACCGAAGTTCGGGGTCCCGCAGATGGTCCAGAGCCGGTCCGGCTTCGGCTTCTGGGGGAACGTCCTGCCCGCTGGTCTCAACGCCCTGACCGCCAACGTCGGCTGGTTCATCGTCAACTCGGTGAGCGGCGCCTTCGCTCTCACGGCGCTCACCAATGGCGCGCTGCCATTCGTGGCGTCCTTCACGATCATCGTGCTGGCCCAGGTCCTGGTCGCCTTCTTCGGCCACAACCTGGTGCACGTCTTCGAGCGCTACGCCTTCGTCCCGCTGGCCATCGTCTTCGCGGTGGCCACCGTCTTCACCTTCACCCACGCCAACTTCGTTGGCTTCGACGCCAAGGCGCCGCTGGCCTTCGGCGGCGACTTCGGCGCCTTCATGCTGACGGCGGGCACCGCTCTCGGCTATGCCGTGGGTTGGAACCCCTACGCGTCCGACTACACCCGCTACCAGAAGCCGGACGTCAACCGGAGCATGGTCGGGTTCTGGGCCGGCTTCGGCGTCTTCCTCTCCTGCGTCGTGCTCGAGCTGATGGGCGCGGCGCTGGCCACGGCGGCCGGCACCAAGTGGGGGCCGAACGACATCCCCACCGCCCAGATGGTGAACACCATGCCCCAGGCCATCTACTACGCGACCCTGGTCGCCATCGCCCTGGGGGCGGTCTCGGCCAACGTCATCAACATCTACAGCGGCTCGATGTCCTTCCTGACCCTGGGCATCAACATCCCCTCCCACATCCGGCGCGCGATCGTGGCGGTCGGCGCCGGCGTGCTCGGACTGGTGATCGGCATCGCGGCCCAGGCCAACGTCGGGCCGGGCACCAAGTACGAGGGATTCCTGCTGGTGATCACCTACTGGATCGGCGCCTGGCTGGGCGTCGTCCTGATCGACTACTGGATGCGGCGCGGCCAGTTCGGCGACGAGTCGATCTTCTACGACCGCGCCTACGCCAACTGGGCGGGACCGATCGCCATGCTCGTAGGTGGCGCGATCGGGATCTGGCTCTTTGCGGACCAGTCTGTGTACGTCGGCTACGTGGCCTTCCACTACCCGCAGATCGGTGACATGACCTTCGTGGTCGGGTTCATCCTGACCGCGCTCATCTACTCCGGGCTCCGGATGTCGGTCTTCAAGCCGGTGGCTCGGGAGGCCGCTCCCCAGGAGACCCCGACTCGGATCTGATACTGGCTTCGGGCTCACCCCGGCGGGCGGACCTGCTCCGCGCCGCCGGGGTCGAGTTCCGAGTCGTGCCCAGTACCGTCGAGGAGCCGCGCTATGGCGGGGGTTCGCCGGCGGAGTATGCGCGGGCGGTGGCGCTCTTCAAGGCCGAGAACGTGGCCGCGCAGGTCGGCGGCGGGATCGTGGTGGGCGCGGACACGATCGTGGTCCTGGACGGGGAGGTCTTCGGCAAGCCGGCGTCGGGGGCCGAGGCGCGAGCCATGCTGGGCCGGCTCTCGGGGCGCACCCACGAGGTGCTGACCGCGGTGGCCGCGGTCGACGCCGCCGCCGGTGTCTCGCTGGTCGCGCACGACTCGACGCGCCTGACCCTGCGCGAGCTCAGCGCGGACGACCTGGATTGGTACCTCGCCACCGGCGAGGCGATGGACAAGGCGGGAGCCTACGCGCTGCAGGGCGAGGCGGTCCGCTTCGTGACCGCGGTGGAGGGCGATCGGGAGACCGTGATCGGGCTGCCCACCCGCCTGGTTCGGCGCCTCCTGGAGCGCCTTGGACAGCCCGTTTCCGGCTATCACGGGTAGCCTGGCGACCCCGAAAACTTAGTTGTTGCGCGGGCCCGTGGCGCTCGCGTAACGTTCACGTCGGCCCCGAGGGACACGAGCTCTGGAGACGGCGCAAGCCGGAGCCGGAGAGGCGATCCGTCGGGGTCACTTTTTTGACCACCTCCCCCCTGGGGAGGTCCTCACGGCGC
>DATCNF010000053.1:0-3710 GCA_036565325.1 Candidatus Dormiibacterota bacterium
CCTCTGGCGGAGGGACCTCCCCGCCAAGCGGGGAGGAGTCTGCTCCCGCACCTGCTCCTCAGATCACCACGGCCGAGTTCGAGGTCGAGGTCGAGGGTGAGGTCTTCAAAGTCCGGGTCTCCGGCGCCGGGATGTCCGTGACCGCGGGCGGCGGCGCGGCCATGGCCGCCCCGGCGGCGCCGCCCAAGGACGGTGCCGTGCTGGCGCCGATGCAGGGCCTGATCGTCAAGCTCCCGGTCAAGAAGGGCGACCGGGTCAAGCTGGGCGACGTGGTGGCCGTGTTGGAGGCGATGAAGATGCAGAACGACATCGTCAGCACGGTCGCCGGCAGCGTGGTCGACATCTACGTCAAAGAAGGCGACGTGGTCGGCCCCAACCAGGCCATCCTGGCCATCGCTTAGCTCCATGCGCGTAGCTCTCCTGGGCACCGGCAAGATGGGCGCCGCCATCGCGCAGCGGCTGGCCGGGGCCGGCTTCGACCTCGTGCTCTGGAACCGCACCCTGGAGCGCGCTCGCAGCCTGGGCGTGGGCCGCGTCGAGGCCGACCCGGCGCAGGCGGCGGCCGGGGCCGAAGTGGTCCTCTCGATCCTCACCGACGCCCGCGCGGTGCGCGAGGTCTACGCGGGGCTGGAGCCCGCCGAGGGGCAGGTTTTCGTGGAGATGTCGACGGCCGGGCCGGACGTGCTGGAGGAGCTCGCCGAGCGCTTTGCGCACCTGGTGGCGGCGCCCATCGCCGGGAGCGTGCCGGCCATCGAGCAGGGGACCGCTGTCGTCCTCGCCGGCGGCGAGGAGTCGGACGTCGAGAAGGCAAAGCCGGTGCTGGCCGCCTTCGGCCAGCCGAGCTACGTGGGCAGCCGGCGCGAGGCCGCGACCCTCAAGCTCCTCAACAACTCCATGCTGGCGGCCGTCTCCCTGGCCGCCGCCGAGCTGCTGGTGGCCGCCGAGCACGCGGGGCTCCAGCGCGAGGCCGCTTTCGGCGTTCTCCAGCGCATGGTTCCCTACCTGCAGGCGCGCCGTCGCTCCTATGTCGAGCGCCAACATGCGCCGGCCATCTTCTTCCTGCGCGACATGGTCAAAGACCTGGACCTCGGTCTCGGCGTCTTCCACGCCGGCGGCGCCTCCACGCCCGTGCTGGCGCTGGCGCGCGAGATCTATGCCTCAGCCGCGCCGCAGCATGGCGAGGAAGAGCTTTCCGCTGTCATCGAGCGCTTTCCGTGAAGAAGATGTTCAAGAAGATCCTGGTCGCCAACCGCGGCGAGATCGCGGTCCGGGTGTTCCGCGCCTGTCGGGAGCTCGGGATCAAGACCGTCGCCATCTACTCGGACGCGGACAAGGACGCCATCCACGCGCGCTACGCCGACGAGGCCGTGCACGTCGGCCCGCCGCCTCCCAGCGAGTCCTACTTGCAGCTGGAGAAGATCGTCAAGCTCGCCGCCGACCACGGCGCCGAAGCGATCCACCCTGGCTACGGCTTCCTCTCCGAGCGGCCTCAATTCCCGGAGGCGTGCGCGGCGCGCGGCATCGTCTTCATCGGCCCCCCGGCGGCCGCCATGCGGGCGATGGGATCCAAGCTGGAGGCCAAGGCGCTGGCCCGCGCTCATGGGGTACCGGTGACGCCCGGCTCCGATGCCATCGACGACCCCCACCAGGCGGCCGAGATCGCGCGCAAGATCGGCTTCCCGGTGATCGTCAAGCCCAGCGGCGGCGGTGGCGGCATCGGCATGAAGGTGGTCGAGCGCGAGGACGACCTGGTGCCCGCCATCACCACCGCCACCAACGCCGCCCGCTCGGCCTTCGGCGACGCCACCGTCTACGTCGAGAAGTACGTGTCCAAGCCGCGCCACATCGAGATCCAGGTCATCGCCGACAGCCACGGCCACGCCGTGCACCTGGGCGAGAGGGAGTGCTCGATCCAGCGCCGGCATCAGAAGATCCTCGAGGAGACCCCTTCGCCCGCGGTCACCCCGGATATCCGGAGGCGGATGGGCGAGGCCGCCATCAAGGCCGTCCAGGCCGCCGGCTACGTCAACGCGGGCACCGTCGAGTTCATCTTCAGCGATGGCGACTTCTACTTCCTGGAGGTCAACGCGCGGCTCCAGGTCGAGCATCCGATCACCGAGGAGGTGACCGGCATCGACCTCGTCAAGGAGCAGATCCGGGTCGCGGCCGGCCACGAGCTCTCCTTCGGGCAGGACGAGGTGACCTGGACCGGCCACGCCATCGAGATGCGCATCAACGCCGAGGACCCGGCGCGCAAGTTCATCCCCAACCCCAAGCGGATCAGCCGCTGGGTGGCGCCCGCCGGTCCCGGCGTGCGCATGGACTCGGGCTTCGGCCCCGGGTCCGAAGTCCCGTCCAACTACGACTCGCTGATCGCCAAGCTGATCGTCCGCGGCGCCGACCGCGCGGAAGCGATCGCCCGCGCCCGGCGCGCGCTGCGGGAGTTCGTGCTGGTGGGCCCCGCCACCACCATCCCCTATCACCGGGCGATCCTGGAGAGCCCCGATTTCCTGGCCGGCAACCTGAGCACCCGCTTCATCGACGACCATCCCGAGCTGCTGGGCGAGATGCAGCGCTTCCTCGACGAGCGCTCACCGATGGACTACGGCGCCGACGCCCGCCACGTGGCCGCGGCCGCCGCCGCGGTGGCTGCGCTGACGAGGCCGGGATGATTCGCACCGACAACCTGGAAGGGGCCATCCGGCTGGTGGTCATCGATCGCCCCGAGAAGCGCAACGCCATGACGCGCGAGATGGTGCGGACGCTGCGCGACCGCGTCTCCGAGGCCGACGGCGACCGCAAGGTGCGCGGGGTCGTGATCACGGGCGAGGGCCATTCGTTCTCGGCGGGTGTCGATCTCAACGAGTTCGCCAATGGCAATGCCGACAGCGCCCACGGGCTGATCGACATGCTCAAGGACCTGTGCTCGCTGATCCGCAACATGCCCAAGCCGGTGGCCGTGGCGGTGCGCGGCCACTGCCTGGGCGGCGCTCTCGAGGTGGCGCTGGCCTCCGACTTCCGGGTCTGCGCGCCGGACGCCAGCTTCGGGATGCCGGAGGTCGCGGTTGGCCTGCCCTCGGTGATCGACGCTGCGCTCCTGATGCAGTACATCGGGCTCGGGCGGGCCAAGGAGATGCTGCTCACCGGCCGGCCCATCACGGCCGAGCAGGCGCTGGCCTGGGGCCTGGTCAACCGCGTGGTGGAGTCGGACCGGGTGCTCGACGAGGCGGTGGCGCTGGTCACGGCGGTGGCCGGCCACCACCCCTCGACCGTGCGCGCCCAGAAGGAGCTGATCGAGGACTGGCTGAACGAGGCGCTCGAGGAGTCGATCGAGAACTCGATCCCCTTCCTGGTCGAGGCCTTCCGCGAAGGGATCCCCCAGAAGGTGGCCCGCGAGATCCTGGAGCGTCGCCGCAAGACTTGAGCCGCGGCAGCCGCCTCGACCACTCCGAAGCAGCGCCGCACCGGCTGCTCAGCAGCCGCGAGCTGGCCCGCGATGGCCGCCTGGCGTTGGTTCTCGACGAGGTCGAGTGGCCCGGCGGCGACCGCGGGGTCTACCGCTGGTTCCAGGCCACCTCGGCCGCCTTCATCGTCCCTGTCTTCGAGGACGGCTCCACGATGCTGGTCCGGCAGTGGCGCTATCCGTGGCGCGAAACCTCCTGGGAGGTGCCCGCGGGCACCCTCGAGGAGGACGAGGAACCACTGGCGGG
>DATCNF010000054.1:0-3700 GCA_036565325.1 Candidatus Dormiibacterota bacterium
GTCCGAGAGCTCCGGGTTGATGGTGCGGGGCGGCGGCAGGGCGTTCTGCATCTGCGCCATCAGGACCGCCACCGGGGTCGCGGCGGTGAAGGGAACCCGGCCCGTGAGCGCCTCGTAGGCGATGACCGCCAGCGAGTACTGGTCGGTCGCCGGTGTCAGGTCCTCGCCCGCGCACTGCTCCGGCGACATGTACTCGGGGGTGCCGACGATCATCCCCGACTGCGTTATCCGCTTGTTGGCCGACATCATCATCTTGGCCAGGCCGAAGTCGCTGAGCACCGGCGTGCCGTCGTGCTGGAGGAGCACGTTGGAGGGCTTGATGTCGCGATGCAGCACGCCGCGCCGGTGGGCGTAGTCGAGCGCCCCGGCGATCGGGTTCAGGATCTCCACCGCGTATTCGACCGGCAGCGGCTTGCCCATCTGCTCGGCCAGCGTGCCGCCGTCGACGAACTCGGTGACGATGTAGGTCACCCCGTCCGTGTCGCCGTAATCGAAGATGGCCAGGATGTTGGGATGGCGGAGCTGGGCGACCGCCACCGCTTCCTGCTGGAAGCGCTCCAGGAAGCCGGGCTCGGTGGCGAAGAAGTCGGGCAGCACCTTGATCGCCACGTAGCGGGCGAGGGCCGCCTGGTGCGCCTTGTAGACGCTGGCCATGCCGCCCCGGCCGGCCTCGCCGACGATCCGGTAAGGGCCCAGGTTGGTGCCGGGCTCCAGCTTCACGGGCGCCGGGAGTCTAACTCACCCCCGGAGGGATAACGCCGGGAAGGCCCGCCGCCTCTCGATCCGGGCCGCCACCTCCAGCAGCAGCCGCTCCCGCCCGGCGGGCGCCACCAGCTGGATGGCCAGCGGCAGCCCCTCTCGCGACAGGCCCGCCGGCACCGAGCAGGCGGCCACGCCGGCCAGGTTCCACTGCGCGGTCAACACCCACCTCGAGACTGAGATCGCCGTCCGGATCCAGCCCACCTCGCGCCAGCGCCCGAGGGGCGGAGCCGGATAGGCCAGTGTGGGCATCAAGAGCAGGTCGCGGCCCTGGAACCAGGCGCTCACCACCTGCCGCCAAGCGTCGTCCTCGGCAGGGGCGGCCCACCCTCGACGGGCGCACAGGCGCCCGGCCCGCGCCATCTTGCGGGTCCGGTCCTCGAGGCGCCCGGCATCCAGGCCGGCGACGTCCTCCGCGATGCCGGGCAGATAGCGGCGCAGGACTCGAACCGCGAGATCGGCTGGGTAGGGTGGATCGGACCACTCGATCCGGTGCCCCTCGGCGTCCAGGATCTTCGCGGTGTCCCGCACCGCCTTCCCCACCTCGGCTGAGACCGGGGCGCCTGGGCTGGGGTGGCGTAGGGAGGCGCTTACGCGCAGGCCGGCGGTGGGCGGTTCCAGCGCGACGGGCGCCCTGCCCGCGAGCACGTCGAGCATGGCGGCCGCACCGGCGACATTGCGGGCCAGCGGCCCGTGGGCGCTCAACCCCAGCCAGTGGCTCGTGGCGCCGCGCGGCAGCGGCAGCAGGCCCGGCGCGGGCTTGATCCCGAAGACGCCACAGCAGGCCGCGGGGATCCGGATCGAGCCCCCGCCGTCAGAACCGAGCGCCAGCGCGGCCAGGCCGCCGGCCACCGCCACGGCACCACCTCCGGTCGAGCCTCCCGAGGTCCGCTCCCGGTTCCAGGGGTTCCGCGCCGGTCGGAAGGCTGCGGGCTCGGTGAAGGGCCAGATCGCCAGCTCCGGCAGGTTCGTCTTGCCCAGCACGACGGCGCCGGCGGCCCGCAGCCTCCGCACCAGCTCGTCATCCCGCTGAGCGGGGGCGTCGGAGGTGGCTGCCGAGCCGAAGCGTGTCGGATAGCCCGCCACCTCCACGTTGTCCTTGATCGCCACCGGGACGCCGGCGAGCGGCAGCGAGCCGCGGTCGGGATGCGCGTCCACCCGCTTCGCATCCGCGAGCGCGTCCTCCTCGTGGACCGCGACGAAGGCTCCCAGCTCGGCGTCCTGGTCGTGGATCCGCGCCAGGTGCTCCCGCGCGACGTCTACCGCTCTGCGGTCGCCGGAGCGGACCGCCGCCGCGATCTCGAGGGCTGCCTCGATCGTCCCCAACGCCTCACAGGATCGCCTGTTTCAATGCCGAAGGGATGGCGCCGATCATCGAGGTCCGGGGACTGGCCCACGGGTACCAGGGCCCGGCAGGGCCGATCCCCGTCCTCGCCGATCTCGACCTCGAGGTCGACCCCGGCTCCTTCGTGGCGCTGGTCGGCCCTTCCGGTGCCGGCAAGACCACGCTGCTGGCCATCCTGGGCGGGCTGGAGCGCCCGCAGTCGGGGGTGGTGCTGGTCGGGGGCCACGACCTGCTGACCCTGGGCGCGGCCGGGCTGGCCGCCCACCGGCGGCGGACGGTCGGCTTCGTCTTCCAGCACTTCGGCCTGATGGAGGCCCTCACGGCGCGGGAGAACGTCGAGCTGGCGCTGACGGTGGCCGGCACGCCCGTGCGCGCGCGCCGCGCCCGCGCCCTGGAACTGCTGGAGCAGGTGGGCCTGGCCCCGCGCGCCGACCACCTGCCGGGACGCCTGAGCGGCGGCGAGCAGCAGCGGGTGGGGATCGCGCGGGCGCTCGCCAACCGCCCGCCCGTGCTGCTCGCGGACGAGCCCACCGGCAACCTGGACCGGCGCAGCGGCGACCTGGTCCTGGAGCTCCTGGAGACGGCGCGCCGCGAGACGGGCTGCGCGGTCGTGCTGGTGACCCACGAGGAGCACGCCGCGGCGCGCGCCGACCGTACCTGGCTGCTCGAGCAAGGGCGGCTGAGAGCCGCATGAGCTGGCTGGACGCGCTCGGCCTGGCCATGACCAGCATCCGGCGCCGGCGCGCCCGGACCGCGCTCACCGCCCTCGGCGTGGCCCTCGGCAGCGCGCTCAGCCTGGTGGCGCTCGGCAGCGTGGGGTCGGCGGCCGAGAGCCGCGCCGTGGAGCACCTCGGACAGGGGCTGCCGGTGGGCGCCATCAAGGTCGCGCCCGCACGGCCCGCGTTCCTGCAGCTCAGCAGCGACGAGTTCGAGACCCGCGGCGCCCACGCCATCGACGCCGCCACCATCTCGCGGGTCCAGGCCTTGCCGGGGGTCAGCGGCGTGCTGCCGGTGCAGGCCGCGCCGGTGCTGGCGGTCCCCCCCACCGGGGGCTCCTACCCGGCGGTCATGCTGGGCACCGACCTGGGGGCAGGCGATCTGCCGGTGACAGTGCTGGCGGGCCGGCTGCCGGCGCCCAGCTCGGCCACCGAGGTCGCGGTCGCGCCCTCTTACGTGACCCGCGCCCACCCCGGCGGGAGTCCCGCCGACGCCTTGGGCGACCGGCTCGCGGTGGCCGAGGCCAAGGTGGTCGGCGCGCCGCCCGGCGCCCCCATGGTGCGCTGGTTCCAGGCCGTGGTGGTGGGCGTGATCAGCGAGCAGTTCGCGCAGGCCGACTTGCTGGTGCCGCTCGGCCAGACCCAGGCCGCGCACGCCTGGCAGGGCGTTCAGCAGGACGGCAGCTACGACCCCGACTCGCCGTACCAGCAGCTGATCGTGGTCACCACCGGGCTCGACCAGGTCCACCGCGTGCGCGAGGAGCTCTACGACCTGGGCTACGCCAGCGCCGCCCCCGAGCACGTGCTGGGCGCGGTGCTGCGCTACCTGCACGTGGTCGACATCGTGATCGCCGGCATCGGCGGGGTGGCGATCCTGATC
>DATCNF010000055.1:0-4639 GCA_036565325.1 Candidatus Dormiibacterota bacterium
GTGTCGACCCGAGGATCGTGGGCGGCATGGTCCTCCAGTTCGGCGACCGCGTGATCGACGCCAGCGTGGCCGGGCGCCTGCAGCGCCTGCGGCGGCGCCTGGTGACTGCCTAGTTAATAAGAGGAAGAGCGAAATTGGGAATCAGCGGCACCGAGATCGGAGAGGTAATCAGGAAGAGGTTGGAGGATTTCGACGCCGAGATCGTCTCCGCCGACGTCGGCAAGGTCATCACCGTCGGTGACGGCATCGCCCAGATCTACGGCCTCCAGGGCGCCATGGCGGGCGAGCTCCTGGAGTTCCCGGGCGATGTCTACGGCATGGCCCTGAACCTGGAGCGGGACATGGTGCGCGCGGTGATCATGGGGCCGTACGAGCACATCCAGGAAGGCGACGAGGTGCGCACCACGGGGCGCATCGTCGAGGTCCCGGTCGGCAAGCAGCTGATCGGCCGGGTCGTCAACCCGCTGGGGCAGCCGCTGGACGGCAAGGGCGCGATCAAGACGGAGAAGACGAGCCCGGTCGAGGTCGTGGCCCCGGGCGTGATCACCCGCCAGCCCGTCGACACCCCCGTGCAGACCGGGATCAAGGCCATCGACGCCATGATCCCGATTGGCCGCGGCCAGCGCGAGCTGATCATCGGCGACCGCCAGACCGGCAAGACCGCGCTCCTCCTGGACACGATCATCAACCAGAAGGGCAAGGACCTCATCTGCATTTACGTGGCGATCGGGCAGAACGCGGCCTCCATCGCTCGGGTGCACGCCACCCTCGAGGAATACGGCGCGATGAGCTACACGATCATCGTCGCCGCCAGCGCCTCCGAGCCGGCGCCGCTCATCTACCTGGCCCCCTACACCGGCTGCGCCATGGGCGAGTTCTTCCGCGACAACGGGCAGGACGCGCTCTGCTGCTACGACGACCTGACCAAGCACGCCTGGGCCTATCGCGAGATGTCGCTCAACCTGCGCCGGCCGCCGGGCCGCGAGGCCTATCCGGGCGACGTCTTCTACCTGCACAGCCGGCTGCTGGAGCGGGCGGCGCGCATGAACAAGGAGCACGGGGGCGGCTCGCTGACCGCGCTGCCGGTCATCGAGACCCAGGCCAACGACGTCTCCGCCTACATCCCCACCAACGTGATCTCGATCACGGACGGCCAGATCTTCCTGGAGACCGACCTCTTCAACGCCGGCATCCGGCCCGCGATCTCGGTCGGCATCTCGGTGTCGCGCGTGGGCGGCGCCGCCCAGATCAGGCCCATGAGCAAGGTCGCCGGGCAGATGAAGCTGGAGCTCGCCCAGTTCCGGGAGCTGGCCGCCTTCACCGGGATCGCCTCCGACCTCGACCCCGCCACCCGCCGCCAGCTGGACCGCGGCCAGCGCCTCACCGAGATGCTCAAGCAGCCTCAGTACGAGCCGGTGCCGGTCGGCCTCCAGGTGGCGGTCATCTTCGCCGGCACCCGCGGGTTCCTGGACAAGGTGCCCATCAACAAGATCGGCGAGTGGGAGCAGCAGTTCTCCCGGTTCATGCGCGCCGAGCATGGCGGCTATCTCGACACCATCGAGAAAGAGAAGAAGTGGGACGACTCCACGATCGCCCAGACCGAAGAGATCATCAAGGCCTTCAACCGCCAGTTCGGGGTCGAGGGCGACGAGAAGAAGAGCGAAGAGAAGAAGGGCGAAGCCAAGGCAGCGGCCAAGACCGAAGAGAAGACTGACGAGAAGCCGGCCGAGCCCAAGGCCGAAGCGAAGACCGCGGACAAGCCTGAACCCGAGGCCGAGGCACCCAAGCCGGACAAGCCGGACCGGCCGAAGAAGAAGGAGTAGCGGTTGCCCTCAGTCCGCGACCTGCGCGGCCGCATCCGCGCCATCAAGAACACGCAGAAGATCACCAAGGCCATGCAGGTGGTGGCGGCGACCAAGCTGAAGCGCGCCCAGACCGCGGTCCAGGGCACGCGGCCGTACGCCGAGAAGATGGTCGAGGTGCTGCAGACGACGGCGGCGCTGGCGACCGAGTACCGGCACCCCTTCCTCGAGCAGCGCGAGGGCAAGCGGGGCGTCATGATCCTGGTCACGGCCGACCGCGGCCTGGCCGGCGCGGTGAACACCAACACCATCCGCGCCGCCGCGCGGTACATGAACCAGAACCATCCCGACCACCCGCGCTACGTGACGCTCGGGCGCAAGGGCCGCGACTTCCTGGTGCGCTATCGCCGGGACGTGATCGCGGACGCCAGCGGCCTGCCCGACCGGCCGCCGCTGCACAGCATCCTGCCCGCGGTCACGGTCGCCCTCGAGGAGTACATGGAGGGCCGCACCGATTCGGTCATGCTCGCCTACGCACGCTGGATCTCCACCATGCGCCAGGAGGCCACGGTGCGCACGCTGGTGCCGGTCCAGATCCCGGAGCGCCAGGAGGAGCTCACCGGCCCGGCGGCCGACTACATCTACGAGCCCGATCCCGAAGCGGTGCTCGACGCCCTGCTGCCGCGCTACGTGGAGACGCAGGTCTACCAGGCCGTCCTCGAGAACCAGGCCAGCTTCTATTCGGCGCAGATGATCGCGATGCAGAACGCGACCAACGCCGCCGGCGACTTCATCAAGAGCCTGACGCTGACCATGAACAAGGTTCGCCAGGCCAGCATCACCACCGAACTCATGGAGATCGTCAGCGGCGCCGAAGCCCTGCGCGGCTCAACGACATAAGGAGCTACTGAATTGGCGAAGACGAAGGAGCGCAAGAAGAGCGCGGTGGTGGGGCACATAGCCCAGGTCATCGGCGCCGTAGTCGACGTCGAGTTTCCGGCGGGCGAGCTGCCTCAGATCTACGAGGCGATCATCGTCAAGTCCCGTGACGGCCGCGAGGTCGTGATGGAGGTCGAGCAGGAGGTCGGCGACAACGCCGTGCGCTGCATCGCCATGGACTCCACCGACGGATTCCGGCGCGGCGATGAGGTCCGGCGGACCGGCTCGCCGATCACCGTGCCGGTGGGCGTGGAGACGCTGGGGCGGCTCTTCAACGTGATCGGCAACGCGATCGACGACGAGCCCGCGCCCGAGGGCGTGGAGCGCTGGCCGATCCACCGCGCGGCGCCGGCGCTCGAGGAGCAGCAGGTCACGGTCGAGATCCTGGAGACCGGCATCAAGGTCATCGACCTCATGTGCACCTTCGTCAAGGGCTCCAAGATCGGCCTCTTCGGCGGCGCCGGCACCGGCAAGACGGTCATCGTGCAGGAGCTGATCCGCAACATCGCGCACGAGCACAAGGGACGCTCGGTGTTCGCCGGCGTCGGTGAGCGCACGCGCGAAGGCAACGACATGTACCACGAGATGCAGGACGCCAACGTGCTCGACAAGACGACGCTGGTGTTCGGGCAGATGAACGAGCCGCCCGGGGCCCGGGCCCGGGTCGCGCTCAGCGGTCTCACCATGGCCGAGTACTTCCGCGACACCGAGGGCGCGGACGTGCTGCTCTTCATCGACAACATCTTTCGCTACATGCTGGCGGGCTCCGAGGTCTCGGCACTGCTCGGGCGCATGCCCTCCGCCGTCGGCTACCAGCCCACGCTGGCGACCGAGATGGGCGCGCTCCAGGAGCGCATCACGTCCACCAAGAAGGGCTCGATCACGTCGGTGCAGGCGATCTACGTGCCCGCGGACGACATGACAGACCCCGCCATCCAGACCACCTTCGCGCACCTGGGCGCCATCGTGACCTTAAGCCGCGCGCTGACCGAGATCGGCATCTATCCGGCGGTCGATCCGCTCGACTCGACCTCGCGCTTCCTCGACGCCCGGATCGTCGGCCGCGACCACTACGAGGCCGCGCAGGGCGTCAAGCGCACGATGCAGCGCTACAAGGAGCTGCAGGACATCATCGCCATCCTCGGCATCGAGGAGCTCTCCGAGGACGACAAGCAGATCGTCGGGCGCGCCCGCAAGATGCAGCGCTTCCTCTCCCAGCCCAACTTCGTGGCCGAGCGCTTCAGCGGCCGGCCCGGCCGCTACGTGCCGGTCAAGGAGACCGTGCAGGGCTTCCTGGAGATCCTCGAGGGCAAGCACGACGACCTGCCCGAGCAGGCCTTCTACATGGTGGGCAACATCGAGGAGGCCCGCGAGCAGGGCGAGAAGCTGGCCAAGGAGGACAGGTAGGGCTTGCCGATACCGGTTCGCGTGGTGTCGGTGGAGGCGCTGCTTTTCGAGGGCGACGCCGACTTCGTGCTGGCCACCGGCGCCGACGGCGAGCTCGGCATCCTGCCCAACCACGCGCCGCTGCTGACCACGCTGAAGCCAGGGCCCCTGCGCATCGACAGCGAGGGCAAGAGCGAGGAGATCTTCGTGGGTGGCGGCTTCCTGGAGGTCCTGCCCGAGCGGGTGACCGTGCTCGCCGACGTGGCGGAGCGGGCCGACGAGATCTCCGAGGAACGCGCCGAAGCGTCACGCAAGGCGATCCAGGAACGCCTCTCGGAGGCCCGCGAGCTCTCGCCCGGAGAGCGCCTCGACATGGAGGCCGCACTCGCCATGGCAGAGGCCCGCCTACGCATGGCCCGAATGAGGAGAGGCGGGGGGTAAAAAAACCTCCCCACCTCCCCAACAGGTGGGGAGGTCCCTCGCAGCGCAGCTGCGAGGGGGTGGGGGACGTG
>DATCNF010000056.1:0-4013 GCA_036565325.1 Candidatus Dormiibacterota bacterium
GGTCCTTATGCTGACCAAACTGGTGATTTGTCGTGGTCTGGGAACCGCCCCGAACACATCCAAACAAATGTGCGCTGATGAGGAGACTGGAGCACAAAATCGGGCTCTGTGCTTGAATACGATTTGAATACGAGCAGCCACGGGGCCCAAACTTTGGATCAGGAGAGCGGAGAAATTCCCCTCCCTCCGCACCCAGTACCGAGCTGGCCGCGCCAGGGGCCCCACTCAGGCCGAGTCGTTGACGATCGCCACCGCCTCGACCTCGATCAGGAATTCGGGCCGGAAGAGGCCCTTGACCTCGACCAGGGTGCTGGCAGGCGGGTTCTCGGGGTCGAGGTGGCGGTCCCGAACGGCGCGCACGGCGACGAGCTTGGTGACGTCCGTCAGGTAGTAGTTCAACTTGACCACGTCCTGGAACGTGGCGCCCGCCGACCGGAGAGCGTGGCCCAGGTTGATGAACACCTGCTCCGCCTGCACTTCGACATCCCCGTCGCCGACAAGCGCTCCCTGCTCATCCAGGGCTACCTGTCCGGCGACATAGACCATGCGGCCGGTGCCTGTTGCGACGTGGCTGTAGCCAGGTCCGGGGGCGAGGCCGGCCGGGGCGCGGTGATGGCGATTCGTGGAGGTCATGGCGCAAGCTTCGCCGATCCCCGATCAGCGATGTCCGGCTGCCTTGACCTAACCGCGGCGACCATCGGTGTCTAGCTGAACCAGGTCCCAACGGTTTCCGCTGATGTCTCGGAACACCGCCACGGTCCCGTACGGCTCGTGTCGGGGCTGCTCTTCGAAATGGACGCCGGCTGCCCGCATCCGTGCGTAATCCCCATTGAAATCATCCGTGTTCAAGAACAAGGCAACCCGCCCGCCGGTCTGATCGCCTACACGAGTCTCCTGGCTTGCGGTCGTAGCGCGGGCGAGCAAGAGTGGCGTTTCACTGTTGCGGTGCGGAGCTACAACGACCCAGCGCTTCCCGGCGTCAAGACGATCGTCCTTGATCAGCTCGAAGCCGAGAGCTCCCACGTAGAAGGCGATGGCCTCGTCGTAGTCCTTGACGAGAACGGTGACGAGTCCAAGGTGGGCCACAGGTTGAGCGCCGGCTACGGAAGCGGCGTCCAGGGATCCAGCGCCGGGAGTCCCCGCATGCCCAAAAGCAAGGAGACCTCACCGCTGTGGAAGGCGTCGTGGGTCGCGAGGCGCGTGAGCACCGAAGCCCGCGTGTAAAGCTGGATAGCACCTCCGCGCTCGCGCGGAAAACTCTGCGCGAGTGATTTCACAGTCCAGCCCTGAAGACACGATTCCACGATCCGCCACGAGCTCTCGACCGCGAACAGGAGCTCATCGGCTCCCCGCGGCACGTCCAGCCGATCGTCCCAGCCCTCACCGAAGGGGTCAGCGAAAGGCGTCGTATCCGCGCCTGGTTCTTTGAAGACCCCGCACAGCCAGTAGACGCGCGCACCCGCCATGTGCGACACCAGGGCCCAGATCGGCCACCCCTGCTCGCGGCCGAGTTGCAGCTCGTCGGGTGACAGGTTGGGCAGGCGCTGCACCAGGCGCTCGTTGATCCGCTCCCAGCCCTCGTAGAGCGACCCCACCCCGTTGGGCACGGCAGGCAGCTTAGCGCGGCCCCGCGGTTGACCCCGTCGGATCCCCTCCCTACCGTGCACTCGCATGCCGCAGTCGACGACCGAGGCCGCTCTCAGCCTCCTGCACAAGGCCAAGACGGCAAGCGAGGTCGACGCCCTGATCCAGGCCATCGCCCCCGGGCCCCAACTGCGGCAGGCCCTCGTCGAGCGCTACGACGACCTCGCCGCGCATCCCAAGCGCGATCCCAGCGCTTCGCTGCGCGCCGCGCTGCTACGCGGCCTGAAACCCCTGACCACCACCGACGACGGGCCGCGGCTGGAGCGGGCACTGGTCACCTACGAATTCGGCCCGCTGGGCGAGAACGCCTCGCGACTGCGCGCGGCTGCGCTGCTGGCGCTGGCGCAGCTGAGCCCGGACCTGGCCGAGATCCACGCCGTCCACCTGCTCGGTGATCGGCGCACCGAGAAGATGTCGGGGGAGCCGGCGCTGACCGCAGTCCGGTTCCTGGTGGCGCGCGGCAACATCGGGGCCCTCTACCTTCATGTCCTGCAGGGCGAAGCTCAACAGGACGTCCTGGCCGAGGCGCTGAGGGCCCTCGTCGACCTCCCCGCCGCGCTGGTTTTGGAACTGGCGGAAAGGCTGCGCAGGAGCGACGACGTGGTCGCCCTGGTCGGCCTCTTCGACCTCTTGACGGCGCATCCGGAACCGGCCGCCTTCGCGCAGTTCGTCCGCGAGTGGGCCGTCGAGACCCGGCAGTTGGACGTGCTCCACTTCGCGGCCGCCCAGGCGGTCGCCAGCAGGTGCGCGCCGCTCGTCGAAGCCCTGCATGAGGCTGCCAAGCTGACCGGCGATCCCGAGCGGCGGAAGCTTCTTACGGACGCGCTGTCGGCCTGACCGCTCCCGCCACCACCGCCGCGATTCGCGAGTAATCCGGCGCTGGCCCAATCCGCTCCACGAAAAAGCGCTCGAGCACCGGGCCGGACAGCGCAGACAGGCGAGCCCGGAGCTCCTCCTTGAGCCCAGGGTCAAGACTCGAGCGCACAACCACCGGCTGGATGGGCGCCGGGCCCAGCGTCTCCACCACCCGCAGCCGGCCCGCGGTACCGGCGTCGTTCCGGAGCTCGACGGCGAGGACCTGGCAGTCGATGGCAGCGCCGTCGACGGCACCGGCGGCGACCATGCGCAGGGCGCGGGCGTGGGAGCCGGCCTCCACGACCTCACTGAAATAGCCCCAGTCCCCGACGCGATCCAGGACCACCCAGTAGCCCGACCACGAGCTCGGCTCGTTGTAAGCCCAACGAGCGCCGCGCAGGTCGGCCAGTGACTGAAACGCAGAGTCGCGACCGACCACCACTTCCGAGCTGTAGAGCGGCTCTCCGCCGAACCGAGGATCGGTCAGGACCGGAGCCGCGATCGCCTCGACCGCACCAGCCAGCCAGATCAGCGGGGGGCTGCAGACGAAGGCGGCGTCGATCTCGCCAGCCGCCAACTCCCTCCAATCACCGCCGTCAACCAGGCGTGCCCCGCAGGCCTCGGCCACGAACTCGTACAGCGGCCGCAGGCTGGGTGCCAGGTACGTGGCGAACACGAGCTGAGCCACGTCGCACATGATGCATGGAGGGATCCCAACGCCCCCACCCCCTCTCCGCTTCGCGGAGAGGTATCTCCCCGACAGCGGGGAGGACACGATAGATTTAGTTAGATTTGGCCATAATTGAGGGGTTGAAACCGATCAACCGGTCGCCCTGGCTGGGGCTCGGCGAGGCCAGCCGCCTCCTCGGGATCACCCCCGGCACCCTACGCCGCTGGGCCGACCACGGGCAGGTTCCCACATTCACAACCCCCGGCGGCCACCGCCGCTTCCCTCGGTCGGTGATCGAAGGCCTCGTCCCCGCCGCCCGCACCCGCCGGCCACCCCTCGGCGCCAGCCCCGACCGGATCGCCCACGCCTATCGCCACGCCCGCCCGGCCGCTCCGCCCTGGATGGCCGCGCTCACCGACGCCGAGCGCGACGACTTCCGGATGCGGGGCCGGCGACTCCTGCAGCTCCTGATCGAGCACCTCGACGCCGCCGATCGCGCCCAGGCGGCCCGGCTGCTCGAACAAGCCGCCAGCGAGGGCGCCGACTACGGGCTGAGCGCCGCCGCGCTCGGGCTCACGCTCAGCGACACCGTCCAGGGCTTCCTCCGGTTCCGCACGCCGTTCGTCAGCGAGCTGGCCGGGATCGCGCGCAAGAAGGGCCTCGACACGCGCGAGGCGACCGCGCTGCTGGTCGATGCTGAAGCGGCCATGGACCGCCTGCTGGTGTCGGTGATGACCGGACACACACGCCCGTGAGCACCCTCGAGCCCTGGGTCCTGGCGGCCGACGCGGCACGCCTTCTGGCCGCCGAGCGCGCCCAACTGGCCGCCGCCTGGGCCGAAGAG
>DATCNF010000057.1:0-3076 GCA_036565325.1 Candidatus Dormiibacterota bacterium
ATCCAGGAGTTGGTCAAGTCCTTCACCGGCAAGGAGCCGCATCGCGGCGTCAACCCCGACGAGGTGGTCGCCATCGGCGCCGCCATCCAGGCGGGCGTGCTCAAGGGCGAGGTCAAGGACGTCCTGCTCCTCGACGTCACGCCGCTGAGCCTCGGAATCATGACCGAGGGCGAGGTCAACACCAAGCTCATCGAGCGCAACACCACGATTCCGACATCGAAGTCACAGGTGTTCTCGACCGCCTCGGACAACCAGCCCTCCGTCGAGGTGGTGGTGCTCCAGGGGGAGCGGCCGCTGGCGCGGGACAACCGCATCCTGGGCACGTTCACGCTCGATGGCATCGCGCCGGCACCACGTGGTCTTCCGCAGATCGAGGTCACCTTCGACATCGACGCCAACGGGATCCTCAACGTCAGCGCCAAGGACCGCGGCACCGGCAAGGAGAACCGGGTGACCATCACCGGGTCCACCACGCTCGACAAGAGCGAGGTCGACCGCATGGTCAAGGAGGCCGAGGCGAACGCCGAGGAGGACCGCAAGCGCGCCGAGGCGATCGAGACCCGCAACCGCGCGGAGAACCTCGCCTACCAGGCCGAGAAGGCACTCGCCGACGCCGGCGAGAAGGTGCCTGAGGACGTGCGCACCGACATCGAGGCCAAGGTCAAGGCCGTGCGCGACGCCATCGCCGCTGGGGACAACGACGCCATCAAGAGGGCCGGCGACGACCTCCAATCGTCGATCCAGAAGATCGGCGAGGCGGTGTACGCGCAATCGGGCGCCACTCCTGAGCAGGGCAGCCCCAACGGGTCTCCCAGCCCTGAGGAGCCGGCCAGCCCGCCGGCCGGCGACGACGTCGTCGACGCGGAGTTCAAAGAGGTCTGATCAACCGGACGGACGCGAGAGCCCGGCGCCATCTGCGGCGCCGGGCTTTTCGCACCGGCCGGTCCTAGCTGTCCCCCCCTGAGCCCGTCCGGATACCCGCGTTACAGCGGAGGAGTTGAGAGAGCTATCGACGACTGACATAGAGAAAGGCCACCGAGTAGGTTGGAAGTGTTCAAGCAACCCACCACCCGGAGGCCTCTGGTGGACCAGTCTATCCCGCCGACGTCGACGAGTTCGATCATGAGGAGCGTGGGCGCACGGAGCGCCGGCATGATTCGCCTCACCGCCCAGGATCACGGCCGCGGTGAGCTGAGCCGCCTGGCGGTGTCACGACTGCGCTGGCTGGAGTGGCATGCCGCCCATGGCGCCAACGTCAGCCTGACCTGCCGCCACTTCGGGATCAGCCGGCCCACCTTCTATCGCTGGCAGGCCCGCTACAGCGCCACCAATCTGGTCACGCTCGAGGATCGCCGCTCCCGGCCGCGGCGGGTGCGCTCCCCAACCTGGACGTCCGAGCTGGTGGAGGCAGTCCTGCAGCTGCGTACCCAGTACCCCCGCTGGGGCAAGGACAAGCTGGTGGTGATGTTGCGTCGCCAAGGCCGCGCCCTCTCGACCTCGATGGTGGGCCGGATCCTGCGCCGGCTCGCTGATCGCCGCCTCCTCCCGGCGCCGCTGCAGTGGATCTCGGCACGCCGACGCCGGCGCTGGCTGCGTCGCCATGCCACCCGCAAACCCAAGGAGTACGTGCCGACTCGGCCCGGAGATTTGGTCCAGATGGACACCCTCGACGTCCGCTTCGGCCCCGACATGGTCTTCAAGCACTTCGGCGCCCGCGACATGACGACCCGCTGGGATGTGCTCACCGTGGGTCGCAGCGCCAGCGCCCACGCGGCCACGGCCGCGCTCGACGCGGTGCTCGCCCGCATGCCCTTCCCGGTGCGCGCCATCCAGGTCGATGGCGGCAGCGAGTTCATGGCGGAGTTCGAACAGGCCTGCGCCGACCGAGGCCTGCACCTCTTCGTCCTGCCACCTCACTCCCCCAAGCTCAACGGCCGCGTGGAGCGCAGCCACCGCACGCACACCGAGGAGTTCTACGAATGCACGACCGCAGCACCCACCGTGGCAGCCCTCGCTACCCAGCTGCTCGCCTGGGAGAGGGTGTACAACACCGTCCGCCCCCATCAAGCGCTGGGCCAGCTGACCCCACTCGAGTACCTGACCACCCACTTCACACAGGAGGCGGCGTAACGGAGGTACTGGACGAGCACAGTCTCTTGCGCTCGCGAGCATCGATTGGCTAGGCTGGGGGCCAACGCGTCATTTGGGCCAAGAGCCCATGGGGGAGGACGAAATGCGCTTGCGAAGATATCTCGGTCTGACCGCTGTCGGGATCCCGGCGATGCTCGCCGCCGCCTCGGCGGCGGGACCACCCACCCTGGCCACCCCGGCCATCCACCCCACCGTGGCCGAGTACACGCAGGTCTCCACGAGCACCACGCCGCCCACCGAGGCTCAGTGTTTCTCGGTGGGCCGGCGCTGCTTCACACCGGCAGCCATCCAGGCCGCCTACAACGTGGGTCCGCTGTACGCGAGCGGCCTCACCGGCCAGGGCACGACGATCGCCATCGTCGATTCCTATGGCAGCGACACCATGACCCATGACCTCCACGTGTTTGACCAGGCCTTCGGTCTGCAGCCGATGTGCGGCGAGGAGAGCGTGACGTGTGCGGCCGGGATGCCGACCTTCTCCCGGCTCGCGCTGCAAGGATCTCCCGCCACGGTGGCGCCACCGTCCCAGAACCACAGCCCTGGACAGGAGAACAAGGCAGCATGGGCACTCGAGGTGTCCCTGGACGTCGAGACCTCGCACGCGATCGCGCCGATGGCGAACATCCTGCTGGTAACGACGCCGACGGCCGAGACGTTGGGCGTGCAAGGCTTCCCGCAGATGATGGCAGCCGAGCAGTACGTGGTCGACCACCATCTGGCCAACGTCATCTCGCAGAGCTTCGCCTCCGCAGAGGATGCATTCGGCAGCGCGCAATCGCTGCTGAGGCTGCGCCATGCATACATC
Source organism: Candidatus Dormiibacterota bacterium (assembly GCA_036565325.1). GTDB lineage: Bacteria > Chloroflexota > Dormibacteria > Dormibacterales > Dormibacteraceae > CF-28. The sequence continues at coordinate 2,957 of DATCNF010000057.1, forward strand.
TCAGCGGCCCAGAACGGCGTCACCGTTCTCGGCTCCTCCGGTGACGGGGGCACCGCCAACGCCCGGAAGACCCCGGTCGGCAAGGGCGGATCGCTGATCCCGGTGCCCACGGTGGAGTGG
>DATCNF010000058.1:0-2076 GCA_036565325.1 Candidatus Dormiibacterota bacterium
CTGTCGAGGTCGCCTACGGTTGGGCCGACACCGCGGCGCTGCGCTCGGGCGCCGCGGGCTGAACCAGCCGGCTGGCCGCCACCGCCACGACCGACAGCGCCGCGATGCTCAGGAAGGAGAGCGCGGGCGCCACGCCGAACAGCGCGCCCGCCAGCAGGGCGCCGAGGACCTGGGAGGCGGTGATCCCGATCCGGAAGATGCCCTGGGCGCGGCCTTGCTCGCCGGCGGGGGCGCTGCGCGAGACCAGGGCGGTCAGCGCGGGGTTGCCGGCCACCACCAGCGCGCCTTCGGCCATGCTCAGCAGGATCAGCGCGGGCAGGTTGGCGACCAGCGCGTAGATGACCCCGAAGACCCCGTACATGAGCGCCGTGAAGGTCGCCGCCCGCCAGTGTCCGATCCGGTCGGCCCAGGCCCCGCCGGCAGTGCCCAGGAGCACTAGTGGGATCGAGAAGAGCGTGAAGCTGAGCCCCACCAGCGCCGGCGTTGCGCCGTAACGGGTCAGGTTGAGGCTCCACACGGTGTCGTAGGCGCCAAAGGTGTAGCCCATCGCCGAGCCGAGGACGATGAAGGGCAGCACCGAGCGCAGGATCGTCAGGGGGTGGCGCGGGGGCTCCAGGCCCAGGAGCTCGCGGCTGTCCACGCGTGGCAGCCGCGTCAGCAGCGCGGTGGCGCCGACGCAGACCACGGCGCCCACGGCGAACACCGCGTCCAGCCGGAAGGAGGCGACCAGGCCGCCGATGGCCGGGCCCAGCACCAGCCCCGCCCACTCGGAAGTGCGCAGCATCCCGAAGGCGCGTCCGCGGTGGGCGGGGTCGCTGAGGTCGGCCACCAGCGCGGTGGCCGCCACACCGTAGGCGCCACCCAGGAGCCCCTGCAGGAAGCGCACGCCGATCAGGCCCCAGGCCGGCATCGGCAGCAGGTAGGCGAGGAAGACGATCGAGTACAGCCCCATCGCCCAGACCATCACCGGGCGCCGCCCGAAGCGGTCGGCGAGCGCGCCGGCCGGGTACTGGGCGACGGCGATCGCCACCAGGCCGGACGCGAAGACGGCGCCCACCAGCAGCGCCGAGCCCTGGCGGCTGCCCACGAACAGGGGCAGGATGGGCAGGAAGAAGCCGACGCCGATCATGACCAGGGTGTTGCCGATCAGCAGCGTCCAGGTGCCGCGTCTCATGCTGGCCGGGGGCGTGCCCGCAGGCCGGTCCAGGAGATCAGCGCGCCAGTCAGGAGCAGCACTGCGCAGGCGATCGCCGCCACGTGGAAGGCGTCGGTGGAGGCCGCGTTGATGGCGGCCCTGGCGGCGGCGCCGAGGCCGGGGGGCGGCGGATTGAGCGGGCTGGCGCGGACATCGCCGACGCGAGCGCGAAAGAGCGCGGTGGCGGCGATGAACACCAGAGCTCCGGCCAGCTGGGGCCCGACCCGCGAGATCGCGTTGTTGAGCGCCGAGGCCACCCCCGCGTTGGCGGCGGGGGCGCTCGCCATCAGCGCACTGGTGAGCGGCGCCACCAACAGGGCCAGGCCGGCTCCGAAGAGAAGCGCGCCCGGGAGGATGTCGATGAGGTAGCCGGTGGGGGGCACCCAGCTGGCCGGGTGGCCGGGATCGAGGTGCCAGGCGCCGCTGGTCATCGGCGCCCGCGCCAGCCAGAGCACGCCGGACGCCATCACTGCCGCTCCCGCGGCCATGAACAGCCGGACCCCGTAGCGCATGGCGATGGCGCCCACCCGGGCCGAGAACACCGCCAGCAGCAGCGATCCCGGGATCGCCGAGAGGCCGGCGGCGGCGGCCGAGTAGCCCAGGACTCCCTGCAGGAAGAGCGTCTGGTAGTAGCCGAAGACGTAGAGGGCGCCATAGACCACGAAGGTGACCACGTTCACGACCGTGAAGTCGCGGGACTTGAACAGGGTCAGCGGCACCAGCGGGGCTTTGCTGCGCGTCAGCTCGAAGGGGAGGGCGATCAGTGCGGCGGCGCCGACGGCGAGCGCGACGTATTCGGTGGCGCCCCGCCAGTCGCGCTGCTGGCCGTAGATGGCGCCGACGCTGAGGCCGCCCACCGCCAGCCCGGAGATGGCGGCGCC
>DATCNF010000059.1:0-6600 GCA_036565325.1 Candidatus Dormiibacterota bacterium
GGGCAGCTCCGGTCAAGCTGGCCCGCAGGCGGTCCGAGATCCGGCCGCCGACCAGCGCCGCCGCCAGCATCACCAGGCCCACCCCGCCTGCCAGCCGGACCGGCAGGCTGCCGACGACCAGAGCCACGAGCGAGCCCAGGCCCAGGCCGGCCTGGAGCGCGGTCCGCCAGAGGGATCGCCGGCGGCGGCCGGCCGGCTCGGGAAGGTTCTTGATGGCCGAGGAGATCTGCATCCGTGAGCTCCGGACCGAGGTGGCGAAGAGCGTGGCCAGCACGATCAGGGCGCCGATCGCGATCGAGAGGGCCACTGAATCGGGCGTGATCGCGTACAGCAGCGGCGCGGTCCGGTTCTCCGCCCCGCCGCCGTTGAGCCCGCTGTACACCAGCGGGACCAGGATGAGGCCGAGGAGAGCGCCCGGGGCAAGGGCCGCTGCGGCGGCGGTCAGGCTGTAGAGGGCGCCCTCCAGCACCGACAGGGTGACCATGCCGGTCCGGCCGAGTCCGAGTGCTCGAAGCACGGCGTGCCTTGGCCGCCTCTCCTCGGCCAGGGCGAGGCCGAGGTTCACCACCAGCGCCGCGCCGGCGAGGGCGACAAACAGGCTGAGGATTGTGAAGGCGCTTCGAACCGCGTCGAGCTGTCTGACCTGGGCGTCGAAGTCCTCGCGCTTCGACTCTCGCAGCTTCAGGCTCCCTTCGCCGGGCAGGGCCCGGATGGCCGCCCGCACCCGTGGCGCCAGCTCGTGGGCCCGGTCCAGCTCGGCCCGGCCCTCGCCGGGAGCCGCCATCCGGATGACGTTGATGCCCCGGTCTCCGATCAGCGGACGGAGGCTGGCCAGGGGAGCGAAGACAGCCGGCCGCAGTGTGTAGGCGCCCGGTCCCTGAGCCTGGGCGATGCCTGCCATGCGGAGCTGCGCCGACTGGCCGGGACCGATAGACACGCGCAGGCGGTCGCCGGTCCGGGCCTCCAGGGCGTCGGCCAGCGAGGCCGTGATCAGCGCCTGGTCCGGAGCGAGGTCCTGTCCCAGGGTCGTCCTCCCGTCGGTAAGCAGGTAGCTGCCGAACTGGCCTTGGGTGGCCGGGTCGAACCCGATCAGCGTGACCAGCGGCTTGGCGTTGTCGCGATCGAGGTCGACCACCGAGCTGGGCAGCTCGACGCCCGCCTGCACCCCGGCCAGCGACGAGCGCAGTCCAGGATCGGCGGCCAGCTGGGAAGCCAGCGCGGGGTCGAAGAAGCGCCCTCCGTCGGCTGCGATCAGGTCGACGCGGCCCCAGGCCAGGTAAGCGCCGCGGGTCTGCGACTCCAGGAAGGAGTCGCTCAGGACCTGCACCGAGAAGATGGCCACCGTTCCGACCATGAGGCCAAGCACGACCACGGCGGACTGCCCGGGGCGCCGCACCGCCTCCCGGAACGCCAGCCGGGCCAGCAGCGGCCGTCTTGCGGCGAGTACCACGAGCCCCGCGTAGACCGCCAGGAACAGCCCGATCACGACCGCGGAGATGGTCATACGAGCGCCCCCACGCGCTCTACGCTGGCCGCCTCGATGCGGCCGTCGCGCATGCGCAGCGTGCGCCGGGCGCGCTCGGCGACCTGCGGGTTGTGGGTGACCAGCACGATCGTCTGCCCGTCCTGGTTCATCCGCACCAGCAGTTCCACGATCACCTGGGTGACCTCGGTGTCGAGGTTGCCGGTCGGCTCGTCGGCCCAGACCACCGCCGGCCGGTGGACCAGGGCCCGGGCCACCGCCACCCGCTGCTGCTCGCCACCCGAGAGCTGGTCCGGGCGATGGTTGGCGCGGTGGGCCAGGCCCAGCGTCTCCAGCATCTCCAGCGAGCGCCGGCGGGCGTCACGCGAGTTGAGGTTCTGGAGCAGGAGCGGGATCTCCACGTTCTCGACCGCAGAGAGCACCGGCAGCAGGTTGAAGGCCTGGAAGACGAAGCCCATGTGCCGGCAGCGGTAAGCGGTGCGGGCGCGGTCGGACATGGTGGAGAGGTCCTGGCCGTCGACCACGACCTGGCCGCCGTCGAAGGCATCGAGCCCGGACAGGCAGTTGAGGAGGGTGGTCTTGCCGGAGCCGGAGGGACCGACGATGGCGACCATCTCGCCGCGCTCGACCTCGACGTCGATGCCGCGGAGCGCCTCGACCGCGTTGGCGCCCCGGTAGACCTTGCGCAGGCGCCGAGCCTGGACGATCAAGCCGTCCATGGATGGCGGCATTATCAGACCTCTTCCCGTCGATGCCCGGTGGCGATGTCGACGAGTTCGTTCCCGTCCGCGTAGCGTCGCGGAACGGAGGCGACCCGGCATGCGGTCAACGCCCGCAGGGTAGCGGTGCGCGTGCCCCGTTCGAGGATCGCGCGCTCTCCAAGGATCGCGCCAGGGCCGACCTCGGCGACCTGCCGGCCGTCGACCTCGACCGCGAACATGCCGTCCAGGACCAGGTAGAGGTCGTCACCCGCCTGGCCCTGCTCGGTCAGCGTCTTGCCTTTGGCCAGGCTGAGCCCCCTGGACTTGCCGCTCTTGATGACCATCTGGCCCAGCTCGCGCTCGAGCTCGCTCTCGACCTGCTTCACGAGCGCCGGCGAGTCGTAAGCGCTCCACGGGGTGCGCTCGCCGAAAGCATCGTTCATCCAGGTGGTGAAGTCGGTGAGGCCGGTCTCCTCGGCCAGCTGGCCGCTGTGGTCATAGATCCAGTGGCGGGGGAACGCGCTCGCTCCGACCAACCTGTGCTCCGAGCGGCCGTCGCTGTGGATGGTGAGCGAGAGCGTCGTCCAGGCGACCGCCGAGTCGATCTGGAGGAAGGGCCTGCGGGAAACCGGACGCGGCGCCGGCACCCCGGTGCGGCCGCCGCAGGTCTGCGTGAAGCGGACGTATTTGTCGGTCACCTCGGGCTCGGGCCGGATGTCCGGCATCGGCTTCGCCTTCACGGTCACCGTCTTGGGGCCGAGCTTGAGCCGGGTCGCGCCGATCCGGCCCTTCCCCTCCTGGCCGTAGCCGGTGATCTTCCCGTCTTCGACCTCGATCCAGCCGCGCAGCTCGTTGGCCTCGCGGAAGAGGTCCTGCCGGTGCCAGTCCTCGATGTCCTCCAGCCGGGACGGGAGTGGCTGATCGTAATGGGCCAGGCCCATGTCGAAGGGCATCGCCAGGAATCCCTGGACAGCCTCGAAGGGGATCCACGAGACCGCCGTGACAGAGCTTTCGAATTTCATTTGATGAACCTCCGCCTCGCAACCTAAGGCTGTTCGAGGGTGCGGTCGATGGTGTCGGCTGGCGTACCTGGGTAGGGCCAGCCCGCCTCTTTCGCTGACGCTGGCTGCATTGCCCGAATGCATATCGGCACGCCCAATACCGGAATGGGGCGGATCAGCGTGCTGCTGGCGGACGACAGTCTGATTGTGCGCGAAGGACTGCGCGCCATGCTGGGCATGACCGATGACCTGGACGTGGTCGGGGTCGCGGGCGACTACGGCGAGTTGGTGGGGCGCGCGGAGGAGCTCGCGCCGCAGGCGATCGTCACCGACATCCGCATGCCGCCCACCTTCCAGCGCGAGGGCATCGATGCTGCGCGGCTCGTGCGCAAGCGTCACCCCGGCACCGGGATCGTGATCCTCTCTCAATTCGACGACCCTGAGTACGCCGTCGCTCTGCTCAGCGAAGGCGCCTCCGGCTGCGCCTACCTGCTGAAAGATGGCGTGGCCGCGGGTGATCAGCTGGCCAGGGCCATCCGCACCGTGACCAGCGGCGGCTCGATGCTCGATCCCAAAATCGTGGAAGCGCTGGTCCGGCCCCTCGGCGAGGCGGACCTCTCGCCGGCGGAGGAGGAGCTGCTCGCCCTGGTGGCCGAAGGCCGGCCCCTCAACGCGATCGCGATCAGACGCGGGACGACCGGCGCAGACGTCGCCGCGTCGGTCGAACACCTCTTCCTCAAGCTTGCGAAGCAGGCGACCGGCGGCGGCGAAGCAGGCCTTCGCAATCTGCGCCGGCTCCACCAGGCCATCGTCGATCGCGAGGAGCAGGGCGAGAGGCTCAGCCGCCTGCTGCCTGGCGGTATCGCGGACCGCGTGCGCCGGGGTCGGCACAGTGCCGGCGAGACCGAGCGCCTGACCGTCACCGTGTTGATCTCCGACGTTCGCGGCTACACCGCGATCGCGGAGGCGTCAGACCCCAGCCGTTTGGCCGGCCAGCTCATGGAGCACCGCACCGTCGCCACCGACGCTGTCCTTTCGGAGCAGGGGACTGTCATGCAGTTCGTGGGCGATTCCGTGATGGCCGTGTTTGGCGCCCCGGAGCCGCAGGCCGATCACGCCGACCGCGCCCACCGCGCCGCCGACGCCATGCATGAAGCACAGCTCGAGCTGAACCGGCGGTGGCTGTCGGCCGGGCTGCCGACCTTTCAGCTCGGGGTCGGCCTGTCGACCGGTTTGGTCGCGGCCGCGCTGATCGGCAGCGAGGAGCGCGCCGAGTATTCGGTGGTGGGCGACGCGGTGAACCTCGCCCAGCGGCTGCAGCAGTTCGCGTCCAGCGGCGAGACGATCCTCAGCGAGGCGACCTATGCGGCTCTGAGCCGACCGCCCAAGGCCGAGCGCCTCGGCCCCGCACCGGTTAAAGGCCGCCGGGAGCTCGTTACCGCTTTTCGGCTTCTCGCTCCTCCGCGAGGTAGATGAGAGTTGCCTTCACGCGGCGGTGAACGGCCAGCTCCTCGCTCAGCCCGAGCTTGGAGAAGATCGAGCTGATGTGCTTCTCGACGCCGCCGTCGGTGAGGTGGAGCGCCTGTGCAATGGCTGCGTTGTTCTTGCCCTCGGCCACAGCGGCGAGAACTTCTCGTTCCCGCGGGCTCAAATCGGCAAGCGCCGAGCGCTTGTTACGCGAGCGCTCGGCGATGAGGTTCTCGATGACCCTGGCGTCGACCACGGAGCCGCCACGTGCGACCTCGCGGATCGCGTTGACCAGTTGGTCCAGATCCGACACCCGCTCCTTCAGCAGGTAAGCGCGGCCGGCTGCGCCCTTCTCGAGCAACGCCAGCGCGTATTGGGCGTCGGCGTACTGACTGAGCACCACGACACCGAGTGCTGGTGCGCTGCTTCTCAGCTCTTCGGCCACACGGATGCCCTCGTTCGTATTCGTCGGCGGCATTCTGATGTCGGTCACAACGACGTCGGGGTGTTCTCGGTCGATCGCCGACCGCAGTGAGTCCAGGTCGCCGCAGGTCGCCACCAGGTCGAGTTCGTCAACGGACTGGAGAAGCTCGCGCATTCCCTCGCGGACGATGAAGCTGTCGTCCGCGAGCACGACCCTGATCGGCATCGCCACAGGATAGGGCTGGCCCCACTCATTGACATGGTGCAGGCACCATTGGGCGTACACAGCCTCGGGCCTAAGGTGCCGAGAGAGCATGCCCGTTCGAGTCTTGATCTGCGACGACCAAGAAGCCTTTCGCGCCGCGGCGCGAGAGGTTGTCAACGCCACGCAAGGCTTCGAAGTCGTGGGCGAGGCCGAGACCGGCGAGGAATCGGTTCTGGCTGCTGGCCGGCTGCATCCCGACCTGGTTCTCATGGATGTTCATCTGCCGGGCATCGACGGACTGGAGGCAAGTCGCCGCCTCCGGGCGGCGTACCCAAAAGTCGCCGTCTTGCTCATGTCCACCTACGACCGCGAGGCATTCGCCGCTCGGATCGCCGCGTCCGGCGCCATCGCATTCATCTCAAAAGCCAACTTTGGCCCGGACGGCCTCGTGGAGATGTGGGCCCGCGCCGCCGTGGTCAACTGACGCGGACTGGGTTGCGCATGGAAAGGGAGCGGCAGATGCGTCATCACATTGCTGTAGTCATTGCAGTTGGAAATCGGGAAAGGTCGCCGCGGTGAGAATCGGACCAAAGCCGGTGCCCTTCTGCATGTTTTGCGTCAGGATCGGAACCACACGGGCTGACTGCCCCGGCGGATCGGCTAGCGCGGTTGAGCCAGGCGTATGCTCGCGACGGGTTGGGCGTCCGAGTGCTGCCGCCACCGCGAGACAGCGGTGACGCGGGAGATGATTACGAGCTACCGCACCCGGTCTCGGCGAGGCTTTCGGATGGTCAGTACCAGTGGCTGACGTTCATCACCGGCCAGGCGCGGATAACCGGCGGGCCGCTCGACCGCTCGACAGTTATCCGCCATGCCATCGATGCAGTGCGCGCCGCTGGCGATTGGGCGGTCCACGGGGAGCAGCTGCGAGACCGCCACACGGCGGAGCCTCGACGCGGTCCCAGGCCACGGCGGCGAACCTAAGGTCGTTGGCTACACCGTTGGCTACACCTGGTCCCTGCGCTGCTCCCGCGGGTCCGCGACACCATTGGCCGGCAACCCTTCGATTTGTATTCCTTCAAGAAATGGCCGGGATGGATGGGAATCGAACCCACCTGGGACGCCTCATCAGCGCCCCGCAAACGGTTTTGAAGAACCCGGGTGGCCGATCGTATTCGAAACCGGCCCCAAAGGGCCGAAACCACGACGGTTTTTCCGATTCCCGTCGGATCGGTCGGGCCGCTGCCGACGGATCGCGTCCAGCCTAGCACCGATCTCATGGCTCGCCCGACGGCCGGGCGGTCAAACACGGGGTTCAAG
>DATCNF010000060.1:0-3207 GCA_036565325.1 Candidatus Dormiibacterota bacterium
GCGCTGCCGCCCGAGAACGCCGCCGCCGGCGGCAGCCGCCGTGCTATGGCGCTCAGCAGCGCCAGGGGATCGTCGGGCATGGTGGTGGGCGCATAAATGCCGTAAGCGATCCGGCGCCACTGCTTGCTCCTCAGCTGCTCCGACGTGACTCCCGCCGCCCGCGCCTCGGCCAGGGTGAAGACACGTTCCTCCAGCACATCACACAGGGTCGCGCTCGGCGCCTCCTGCCGGGAACGTCGGTCGTTAAGTAATCTCCATTCGTGGACCTCGGGCTGGAAGGGCGGCGCGCGCTGGTCACCGCGGCCAGCAAGGGACTGGGGCGGGCAGCCGCGGCGGCCCTGGCCGCCGAAGGCGCTCGCGTCTACATCGCGGCTCGCGGCCGCGAGGCGCTGGCCGGCTCAGCCCAGGAGATGGGCGCGGCCGGTTTCCAGGACGCCGACCTCAGCCAGCCGGACACCCCGGCGCGCCTGGTCGAGAGCGCGGTCCAGGCGCTGGGCGGCCTTGACATCCTGGTCTGCAACGCCGGCGGTCCCCCGGCGGGCACCTTCGAGTCGACCCCGCTGGAGCAGTGGGAGCTGGGCTTCCACCTCACCCTGATGAGCACCGTCCGCCTCTGCAAGGCGGCCCTCCCGCACCTCAAGCAGTCCGACCAGGGCCGGATCGTGGTCATCACCAGCACCAGCGTCAGGGAGCCGATCCCCACCATCCTGCTGAGCAACGCCTTCCGGTCGGCGGTGGTGGCGACCCTCAAGACGCTCTCCGCCGAGCTGGCGCCGCACCGGATCACCGTCAACAACGTCGCTCCTGGGCGCTTCCTCACCGACCGCGTCCGCCAGCTGGACGGCGCCGCCGCCGAGAAGGAGGGCATCAGCCGCGAGGAGTACACGGAGCGCTCGATCAAGGCCTCGGTGCCCATGGGCCGGATCGGCGACCCAGCCGAGTTCGGCGCCGTCTGCGCCTTCGTCTGTTCCCAGCACGCCGGCTACCTGACCGGCCAGACCATCGTGGTCGACGGCGGCACCACCAAAGGCGTGTACTAGACCCAACCGATGCCGATCAAGTTCGCGGAGCGGATGGACCACATCGGCACCGAGGGCGCCTTCGAGGTCCTGGCCAAGGCCAGGCGCCTGGAAGCCCAGGGTCGGGACATCGTCCACCTCGAGATCGGCGAGCCCGATTTCGCCACTCCCGACAACATCGTCGAGGCCGCGGTCAGCGCCCTCCAGGCGGGCTACACCCACTACACGCCGGCGGGCGGCATCCTGGAGGCCCGCCAGGCGGTCGCCGGCTTCGTGCACAAGCGGCTGGGCGTCGAGGTCGACCCCACCGAGGTGGTCCTGGTGCCGGGGTCGAAGAACATCCTCCTCTTCACGCTGCTGGCCTGCATCGAGCCCGGCGACGAGGTCATCTACCCCGATCCCGGCTATCCCGTGTACGCCAGCCTGATCAACTTCGTGGGCGCGGTCGGAGTCCCCATCCGCCTGCGCGAGGACCGGAACTTCCGGATGGACCTCGAGGAGCTGGCCGGCCTGGTCACGCCGCGGACGCGGATGCTCATCGTCAACACGCCCCAGAACCCGACCGGCGGCGTCCTCACGCGAGAGGACGTGGAGCACATCGCCAAGCTGGCCGTCGAGCGCGACCTGCTCGTGATCGCCGACGAGATCTACTCCCAGCTGGTCTACGACGGCTTCGAGCACGTCTCGCTGCTCGGCCAGCCGGGCATGAAGGAGCGCACGGTCTTGATGGACGGCATGTCCAAGGCCTACGCCATGTGCGGGTGGCGCCTCGGCTATGGGGTCTCGCCGCGCGAGCTGGCGGCCAAGATGGAGACTCTGATGATCAACTCCAGCTCCTGCGCCGCGGCCTTCACGCAGATGGCCACCATCGAAGCGTTGGAATCGCCCGAGTCGGAGCGCGCGGTGCAGGCCATGGTGGAGAAGTTCCGCGCCCGCCGCGACCTCGTGGTCGACGGCTTGAACCGGATCCCGGGCATGCGCTGCGCGCGGCCGGACGGCGCCTTCTACGCCTTCCCCAACATCGAGGCCACTGGCATGCCCGAGAAAGAGATGGCCGAGCGGCTGCTAGACGAAGCCGGGGTGGCCGTGCTCCCGGGCACCGCCTTCGGGCCAGCCGGCAAGGGCTACATCCGCCTCGCCTATACGCAGGGCGAGGCCGACCTGACGAAGGCGCTGGAGCGGATCGACGACTTCGTGCGCAAGGAGGCCAAGGGATGAGCAGCGAGGAGCGGCAGGGCCACGCGATCGAGACCATGCAGCTCGAGGAGCGCCGCTATCCGCCGCCCCCCGAATTCGCCGCCCAGGCCAACGCCAAGGCCGACATTTACGACCGGGACTGGGAGGAGTTCTGGCGCCAGGAGGGGCTGTCCCGGGTCACCTGGTCGAAGCCCTTCGACAAGCTCTACGAATGGAAGCCGCCCTATGCCAAGTGGTACCTCGGCGGGCGCCTCAACGTCTGCTACAACGCCGTCGACCGCCACGTCGAAGCCGGCCGCGGCACGAAGGTCGCCTACCACTGGGAGGGGGAGCCAGGCGACCAGCGGACCATCACCTTCGCCGACCTGCAGAAGGAGGTCGTGCGCTTTGCCAACGGGCTCAAGAAGCTGGGCGTCGAGAAGGGCACGCCCGTCGGCATCTACATGGGCATGGTCCCGGAGCTGCCGATCGCCATGCTCGCCTGCGCGCGCCTGGGCGCGCCGCACACCGTCGTCTTCGGGGGCTTCTCCGCCGACTCGCTGTCGGGCCGCCTGACCGACATGGGCTGCGAGGTCCTGGTGACGCAGGACGAAGGCTGGCGGCGCGGCAAGGAGGTGCCGCTCAAGAAGACCGTCGACGAGGCGATGAAGGATTCGCCGTCAATCAAGAACGTGGTCGTGCTGCGGCGGACCGGCGGCCACGTGCAGATGCACAAAGGTCGCGATCACTGGTGGCACGAGCTGTGCGCCGACGTCTCCGAGGACGCCGCCTCGTGCCCGTGCCAGGAGATGGACGCGGAGGACCTCCTCTACCTCCTCTACACGTCCGGGACCACGGCCAAGCCCAAGGGCATCGTCCACTCCACCGCCGGCTACCTGGTCGGCGTGGCGACGACCCACCACTACATCTTCGACATCAAACCGGACTCGGTTTACTGGTGCGCGGCCGACGTCGGCTGGGTCACCGGCCACTCCTACATCGTGTACGGCCC